>JBGSNB010000062.1:0-8866 GCA_041739835.1 Parvularculaceae bacterium
GCCCGATCAGCGCGCCGCGATCGCGCTTTTTTATCTCGAAGATTTGAGCGTCGCGGAAATCGCCGCGGCGCTCGGCGTTCCCGCGGGCACGGTGAAGACCCGCCTCATGGCCGCGCGCGACAGACTGCGTTCTGCGCTCGGCGTCACGAAGGAGACTGAACATGAACAAGCTTGACCGGATGATTGAGGAAGCTCTTGATGCGGAGGATCGCGCGGTTCTCGCGCGATATGGGGAAAGGGGGCTTTTCGGCGAGGTCGGAGAATTGCTCTCCGGCAAATTCGGCTGGATCAATATCGTGCAATTCGCCGCGCAGCTCGCGCTCTTCGCCGGCTTTATCTACGCCGCTTTCCGCGCTGTTGCTGCGGAGGATCCGCTGGCGCTGAATGGCTGGGCGGCGCTCGTCATTGTGCTGATGATGGCGATGTCGGTGATCAAGATCATGCAGTGGCAGCAGATTCAGGCGAACCGCGTCATCCGCGAAGTGAAGCGCGTCGAACTGCAATTGGCGCGGTCGAATGCGTCCTGAGCCATCGCGAGCGGCTCCTCCCTTGTTTGTGACTGGCCGCATGGCAGGCCGGCGCCTATGAAAGGCGCGAGGGGCGGCGAAAAGCTGCGAATGAGGGAGAGAGCCGCCATGCCGAAATATTTCGCACACGCGCCCGCCTATTTGCTCGCGGCGTTCCTTGTCTTTATGGGCGTACAGAAGTTCGGCGCCGAGAATGTCATTTTCGCAACGATCGCCGAACGGTCGGGGATTGGCCTCTTCGAGCCGGCCATCCGGATCTTTGTCGGCGTCAGCGAAATCGCCGTTGCCGGCCTTCTGCTCGCGCCGCGCCTGCGCCTGATCGGCGCGCTGGGCGCGGTCGGCGTCATCTGCGGCGCTATCGGCTTTCACCTGTCGCCGTGGCTCGGCGTTTCGACGCCGACGACGGCTGGCGGCGCGCATTCGCCGGCGCTGTTCATGATGGCGGTCGGCAGTTTCGTCCTCGCCCTCTTCGTGCTGCTGCGAGCGCGCGCGAAAACCGCATTGGACTTGCCTGACTTGTCCGCATCACGCGGACAAACTCCGCGCCGGCCCAGGGTTTGAACCGAGGCCGCGCGCGGATCGTTGCAGAACTGTCCGTTTTTGCCGGATTTCACAGACCGGCTGGACCGCGCCCTCATTGCGCGCCGCGCGCGAATTTGAACACGCGAGGGAGCGCACGCTTCAGATAAGAGTTCGACTTGTCAAAGAGCCGCGCGCGGAAGCGCATCCGTCAATCTGCAGAAGTGATGAATTTCGTCGCGAATTCAAGAAGCGGTTTACTTGTAGTTTGAGTTGGGTTTTCGCCGGAATGGCGAGCGAGCAGAGCCGAGGCGCCGGGCGATCGAGGACAGCCGCCCGGTGATCTGGATCCGTGTTGATCGCGAGTTCCGGCCGAAAGTCGGCGTTCGCTCTTCGGGAACGCGCCTAACCCCTGAGCTTGATCACTTCCGCCGACCGGCCCAGCGCGCGCAGCACCGCTTCGACGATATGCGGGGCGTTGAGGCGCGCTTCCTCATACATTTTCGCCGGAGAATTGTGGTCCTGATAGCGATCGGGGAGCGTCATCGTCCGCGCCTTGAGGCCGCCGTCGAGGAGGCCTTCGTCGGTCATATAGTGAAGGACCCAGGCGCCAAAGCCGCCGCGCGAGCCTTCCTCGATGGTGACGACGATTTCGTGATGACGCGCGAGCTGCCGGATGAGGTCGTGATCGAGCGGCTTGGCGAACCGCGCGTCGGCGACCGTCGTCGACAGCCCGAAGGTCTCGAGCGCGTCCGCCGCCTTCAGCGCCTCGGCAAGGCGCGTGCCGAGCGAGAGGATCGCGACTTTCGTCCCTTCACGGACGATCCGGCCTTTGCCGATCTCAAGAACCTTGCCGATTTGCGGCAAGTCCACGCCGACGCCTTCGCCGCGCGGATAGCGATAGGCGATCGGGCCCTCGTCATAGGCGGCGGCGGTCGCCGTCATGTGCACCAGCTCGGCTTCGTCGGCGCAGGCCATGATCACCATGTTCGGCAGGCAGCCGAGATAAGCGAGGTCGAAGGCGCCCGCATGCGTCGCGCCGTCGGCCCCGACGAGCCCGGCGCGGTCCATCGGGAAGCGCACGGGGAGCTTTTGCAGATCGACATCGTGCTGCACGCTGTCATAGCCGCGCTGCAGGAAGGTCGAATAGATCGCGCAGAAGGGCTTCATGCCGTCGGCGGCAAGGCCCGCGGCAAAGGTCACCGCGTGCTGTTCGGCGATGCCGACATCGTAGCAGCGATCGGGGAACGCCTGCGCGAACATGTCGAGCGAGGTGCCGGACGGCATCGCGGCGGTGATGCCGACGATTTTCGGGTCTTTTTCCGCTTCGCGGATGAGCGCCTGTGCAAAGACCTTCTGGTAGGCGGGCGCGTTCGACGCCGCCTTGTGCTGCTTGCCGGACAACACGTCGAACTTGACGACGCCGTGGCCCTTGTCGGCGGCTTCCTCGGCGGGCGCGTAGCCCTTGCCTTTCTTGGTGACGACATGGACGAGGACAGGCCCGTCTTCCATGTCGCGGACATTCTCGAGCACCGGGATCAGGTGATCGATATTGTGGCCGTCGATCGGGCCGACATAATAGAAACCGAGTTCCTCGAACAACGTGCCGCCCGTCACCATGCCGCGGCCGAATTCCTCGGCGCGCGCCAGCTTCTCGTAGAGCGCCGGCGGGATGCGTTTCAGGAACTGTTTCCCGATCTGTCGGACTTTCTGATAGGCTTTCCCGGAGGACGCGCGCGCGAGATACGCGCTCATCGCGCCGACCGGCGGCGCGATCGACATGTCGTTGTCGTTGAGAATGACGATGAATTTCGTACCGAGCGAGCCGGCGTTGTTCATGCCCTCATAGGCCATGCCCGCCGACATCGAGCCATCGCCGATGACGGCGATCGCATGGTTCGTCTTGCCCTGATGATCGCGCGCGCGTGCAAAACCGAGCGCGGCCGAGATCGACGTCGCGGCGTGCGCCGCGCCGAACGGGTCGTATTCGCTTTCCGAGCGCTTGGTGAAGCCGGAGAGGCCGCCGCCGGTCCTGAGCGTGCGGATGCGGTCGCGCCGGCCGGTGAGCACCTTGTGCGGATAGCATTGATGGCCGACGTCCCAGACGAGGCGGTCGTCCGGCGTGTTGAAAACATAATGGAGAGCGACCGTCAGCTCGACGACGCCGAGCCCTGAGCCGAGGTGCCCGCCGGTCACCGAAACCGCGTCGATCACCTCGGCGCGCAATTCGTCAGCGAGCTGGCGCAGCTGGTTTTTCTGGAGCTTCCGGAGGTCGGCCGGAATAGTCACCTGATCGAGCAACGGCGTATCGACGGCCATTGGGGTCCCCTTCATCGCATAGCAGGCTGCTGGGTTTTACCAGCCCGGCCGGTGTTTTTACGCGCTGCGGCGTAGAAAACCACCCCTTTGGGGCTCAATTCGGGGAGAGATTGCGTCGATTGGGCGGCGTCTGGGGCGCAGGCGCCACGATCGGCAAGGCCAATCGCCCCGTCCGTCAGCCGCCGACTTTCAGACTGGCCAAATCCACTTGTTTGGCAAGTTGCGGCGCCCCATCTTCGCCGTGCACCGCTAGCATCAGGCGCCCGGTCGACCAGTCGATGTCGATGAGGCCGAAATTGCGGTTGCGATAGACGTTGCCGACCCGTCGCGCATTCGGCGGCGTCACCGGCCAGACTTCGGTCAAGCCGGAAGAGGTCAGATCCCACATCGGATAGGGCGTGTTGACGTCGAGAAGCGAAATCTCGCCGTAATGGGTGTCGCCGGAAATCGACACGAGACCGTTCGCGCGGCGGCGGCGGATAGTCTCGAAAAGCCTCTGATGATCGGTCGCGTAATTGACCCACGCTTCCCAGCCCGGAAAATCCGCGATGACCTGCAGGCTGGAGCCGAGAATTCGGACATCGGCCGCTGCGCCGAGCTGCTCATCAAGCCAGCGCCATTGCCGCTCGCCGATCATGGTCGCCGCGTCTTCGGGAATGCGGTTATAGGGCCCCGGCACTTCCGACCCATTTTCCTCAAGTCCCTTCGCCCAGTCGTCATAGTTGGTCCCGGCGAGGTCGAGCTTGCGGATCGGCGTACGGTTCCAGCGCAAATCGGGAAGCAGGATCTGGACGCGCCTGCCGCGCGGTCCGAACAGATAGGACGCGTAAACGCCGTCGCGCGTGCGGCGCAGGCTTGCCGCGCTTTCGCCCCAGAAATCGCAGAACTGGCGGCGGCTTTCCTCTTTCATCGGATAGTCGCTGCCGGCGTCATCTTCGCCATAGTCGTGATCGTCCCAGATCGCGAAGACCGGCATCGCGGCCCGCAATTTCTGGAAGCCGGGCTTGTCCGCCAGCATCGCGTATTTCGCGCGCATGACTTCAGGGTCGCGGGTGTCGGCGTAAATGTTGTCGCCGAGGAAAATGAAGATATCGGGTTTCGCCGCAAGGACGGCGTCCCAGATCGACTGCTCCTTGTCCTGCTTCGCACAGCTGCCGAAGGCGATGCGCGTGAGGATTTTCGCCGATGTTTCATCGGCGGCCGGCGCCGCGGCGATCGACGGCGCCGCGGCGAGAAGGGCGATCCCGGCGCCGGAGGCGACGGCGTCGCGGCGGGTCAGCGATGAACGGGTCATGTGCTGGTTCCTCATGAAAAGGCGGCCGGACCATGACTGGCCCGGCCGCAAGTTTTGGGAGGCTCTCCCTAGAAACTCTTGCGGATGGTTGCGAACCACTGGCGCGGCGCGCCGGCGATCAGCGTTTGGGCGTCGCCGGAATTGACGAAGCCATTGGTGCCGAGCGTGCCGGCATAGCGCTTGTCGAAAATGTTCGTGACGTTGACTTGCGCCTCGATTCCTTCGAGCAGCCAATGACCGGATAGGCGATATCCGACCGTCGCATCGACCAGGATGCGACCGTCCACGCGGCCGCCCTGATTGGTGTAGGTGAAGAAGCGATCGCCGAGATAATTTGCGCCGACCGAGCCGAACAAGGCGCCGTCGTCATAAGCGAGATCGGCGTTGAAAATATGTTTCGGCGTATTGACGACGGTCGCGCCGTCAGTTGCGGCAAGCACGACGCCGGCCTGATTGACGACATCGTCCTGATATTTTGAGTTGTTGTAGGAATAAGCGCCGGTCAGCGAGATCGCATCGGTGAAATTGTAAACGCCGATCATCTCGGCGCCGAATGTCCGGACAGAGCCGACATTCGAAAGGACCGACGCGTTGCCGACGATGCCTGGTCCTTGTGCGACGGCGAGCAGGCGGTCGTCGAACTTCACATAATAGATCGCGCCGGCCGCCTGGAAGTTTGCGCCGCGGGTTCGGAGGCCAGCCTCGAATGTCTGGGAGGTCTCCGGCTCGATATTGTCGCGCGCAAAATCGAACACCGCCTGGCTGCGAGAGGAGAACGGCGTCGCTCCGAATGGCGACGACACGAAAGCTGCGGCGTTCTTGGCGTAGGCGACGAAGACCTCGGTGTCATCCGAGACTTCATAGGCAAGGCCCGCCTGCGGCAGGAAATTCTTGTCCGTGACGATGACGCCGTCGAGGTCGGAGTCGGTCCCCGCGACCGGCGCCGCGTTGTTGATGGTTGTCGTGTCGATTTCATTCTCGACGCGCAGATTCTTGAAGCCGGCGGTGAGTTTCAGCCGGTCGGTGATGCGCCAGTCATCCTGCACGAAAAAGACGAGCGTCTCGGTGTCGAAGCCGTAGGCGAACTGCGTGAAGAACGGATTTTGCTGGAAATCATGGAACGCCCGCTGCGGCGCGGCGCGGTTCAGGGCGTAGAATCTCCGGGCGATGTCGAAGTCGTTGTTCTCGAGCCAGACCCCGCCGCTGATCAGATGGTCGCCGAGATCAAGCGTCACGGCGCCGATAACGCCATTGCGGGTCAAGTCATACTCGGTCGTGCGAATGGAAAGCGGCGCGTTGTCGATCGTCGCGCCTGGCGCAGCGGCGTTCGGGGAAGGAACATAGGGCGTGCCCCACAGGCCCTGTCCTTCATTGCGGTGATAATAGCCCTGCACCGAAAACGACAGAAACTCCGTAACCGGCACATCGAGCTTCAGATAACCAAGATCGTCCTTGCGCAGGCCGGAGGCGTCATAATAAGCGTCGTCGACCGATGCGATCGGCGCCGGAAACACGGTTCCGGCGGCCGGATTCGTCGGCGCAGCGCCCGTGTCGCCGCGATTGTGCGCGATATCGGCGACATTGACCGCCAGAGCATAATTGTTAAGTCCGAAATTGTCCCAATCGTAGCCTAGCCGGTCGATCATTTCGAGCGAGAGATCCTGGTAGTCCTGCTCGCGCCGGTCGGACGTGTTCCAATAGCCGGTCAGCGCGGCGTCGCCGAGCGGCTGCACAAACTTGACCGCCCACATTTCGGCGTTCTGTTCGCCTTGGCCTTTCCATTTTTCCATCGTCGAATAGAGGTAGGATCCGTAGATCTTCGTTCCGAAATCGCCGATCTCGCCGGATTCGACATGCGCATAGCCGCGCCAGGTGTTGTCGGCGCCGTAGGTCCCGGACAAGGCGACGCCGGCGTCCTCAGAGGGGTCGCGCGAGAAGAATTTCAGCGTGCCGCCGAGATTGTTCGAAGCGGCGACGTCGAGCGACCCAGAGCCTTGGGCGAGTTCGACGCTCCCGAGATCTTCCGAGATGATCGCGCGCGAGATGTGCAGGCCGTTGTGATTGCCGTAAGACATGTCGCCGAGCGGCACGCCGTCGAGCGTAAAGCCGAGCTGATTCTGATTGAAACCGCGGATATTGATTCTGACCGCCCACTCATAGGCGCCGAAAGTGTCGGCGCCGGAGACGGCGACGCCGGGGAGGCGCTCGACCAGCTTGATCGGGCTTGTTCCCGGCGGGTCGATCTTGAAGTCGTCGGCGACGAGGGTTTGAACCTGGCGCGCCTGGCCTTGGCCGAGCACGAGGATTTCATCGACGGCGGCGAGCTGCGTCGATGCGGCTTCTTGCGCGAAAGCTTGAGCGTGCAGAATTGAGGCGAGCGCCGCGGCGCTCGCAAGATAATGCGATTTCATAAAGACCCCGAGTTACCCCGCGCCGGCCCGATCGCCGACGGTTTGCGGATCGCGTGATTAGCGACCCAGCGTGTCGGTTCGTTGACCGATTTATTTCAGGTCGATGAACACAGCAGCGGCGCGCTGCATCATGCAGGCGGATTGGCGCATGAGGGCGGACAACGCCATCGCGTCGACGCGTCAGTCGAAGCTGGTCGCTTCCGCCTTCACCGCGCCATTCTCCGAGACGACGATCTTCTCGATCCGCTCCTGCGCGGATTTGAGCTTGGCTTCGCAGTGGGCCTTGAGGGCCGCGCCGCGTTCATAGAGCGCAATTGATTCCTCAAGGTCGACCGAACCCGATTCGAGCTTCTGGACGATCGCCTCGAGTTCGGCGAGCGCCTTTTCGAAACTGAGGGCTTGGGTGTCGGTCTGCGTCTTGGCCATGGCGTGGTTGTGCGGCGTCCGTCAGGGTTTTTCAAGGCTCAGGCGTGCAGACGCACCGGCAAGGTCTCATAGCCGAGGACGAAATTCGACTGGACGAGCTTGGGCGCCCCGACCACCTCGATCCGGGAAAAGCGCTTCATGAGCTCTTCCCAGAGGATGCGGAGCTGCATTTCGGCGACCCGGTTGCCCATGCAGCGGTGGATGCCGAAGCCGAAGGCGACATGGCGGCGCGCGTTCGGCCGGTCGATGACGAGCCGGTCGGGATCGTCAAAGACCGTCTCGTCGCGATTGCCGGACACATACCACATGACGACGCGCTCGCCCTCGCGGATATGCTGTCCCTGAAACTCGACGTCGCGCACGGCGGTCCGCCGCATATGCGCGAGCGGCGTCTGCCAGCGGATGATCTCTGAGACCATGTTCGGGATTAGCGAGCGGTCCCGCCGCAGTTTGTCGTATTCGTCCGGAAACTGATTGAGCGCATAGACGCCGCCTGAAATGGAATTGCGCGTCGTGTCGTTGCCGCCGACGATCAGCAGCATGAGATTGCCGAGAAATTCCAGCGGATTGTCGATCATCCCCGCGGTGCCGGGATCATGCGCCAGCAGCGAGATGAAATCGAATTTCGGCGCCGCCGCCGCACGCTCCTTCCACAAGCGCAGGAAATAGGGGAGGCATTCTTCGGCGAGGATGCGGCGGCGTTCTTCAAGCGGAATATCGAAATTGCCGACCGCCTCGGTCGACGTCGTCACGTCCGACCAATAGGGAAGCAGGCGCCGGTCTTCCCAGGGGAAATCGAACAAGGTCGCCAGCATCTGCGTCGTCAGTTCGATCGACACCGAATCGACCCAGTCGAAGTCTTCGCCGACGGGCAGCGCATCGAGAATCGCCGCGACGCGCGTGCGTATAAGGGATTCGAGCTCCGAAAGCCGCTGCGGCGCGACGGCGGGCGCCGCCGCCTTGCGCTGGATGTCGTGGATCGGCGGATCTTGCGCTATGAACATCGGCGGTGAGAAGGCGTCGCTCTGATCGCCGACGACGATGTCGCGCTTCGACGAGAAATCATGATGGTTGGTGTCGACGGCGACGATGTCCTGGTGGCGCGTCACCGACCAGAACGGTCCAGACGGTCCGGTTTTCGAATAATGCACCGGCGCCTCGGCGCGCAGGCGCCGGAAAATCGCGTGATGTTCGCCCGACTGGAAATAGTCGGACCGGCTGATGTCGATATCGGCGATCGGCATCGACATCGGGTCGGCGGCGGCTGTGCGCGTTTGGGCCGGCATGACGCGTTCCTTGGCGACGCCGCCGGAGTTTCGCATGGGATGCCGGCCCGCGCACGCGGTTTTGGCGCCTCGCCCGGCTACTCC
>JBGSNB010000347.1:0-2435 GCA_041739835.1 Parvularculaceae bacterium
CGCCGGCCGCATTGACGCCGCCTTCATCGGCCTCGTGTTGATGCTTGAGAAGAACCTGCGCGCCGCCGGCGCCGCCGTCCTTTTCGCTGACGCCTCGCCGGCGCAGCGGCGGCTGTTTTCGGCGCATGGCCTAGATTACGAGAACGTCAGCAAGCCGCAAGCTGACGATGTTGGAATTGCCGCGGCGGTCTAAACGGCATAAATCGGCCTGGCGGCAGGCCGCATCGACGGAGAGTGAGCGTTGACGATGGGTTGGGGGCGGGGGACGTCAAGCCGGATTGCGGCGCGCAAAAGAGGGCCGCGCAAGGGCCTTGCCGCGCTCGTCGCGCTGACGCTCGGCGCGACGGCCTGCGCGTCGCCCGAAGACCGCTTGCAGCGTTACATGGCCAGCGGCGCTGAATATCTGGAAGCCGGCAAGCTCGGTCTCGCCAATGTTCAGTATCTGAACGCGCTGAAGCTCGATGAAGAGAATGTCGCCGCGCTGAGAGGACTTGCGTCGGTCGCCGAGAAGCGCGGCGAATATGAGCAGATGTTCGGGATCTTGCAGCGCATCAGCCGCATCGAGCCCGCGAACGAGGCGGTGAAGCTCGACCTCGCCAAGCTGCACCTGCTCGCCAATGACGCCGCCAAGGCGCTCAGCCTTGTCGACGACGTTCTAGCGGCGTCGCCGCGGAACGCCGATGCGCTCGCCGTCAAGGCCGCGATCATGTTCCGCGTACAGAATAATGCGGAGGCGGTCGATCTCGCCGCCAAGGCGCTCGCGATCAACCCGAATGTGCCTGAGGCGGTCGCGGTGCTCGCCGGCGCGCGCGTCCTCGCCAAGGACTTTGAGGGCGCGCTCGGCGTTCTCGACGCGGCGATCGCCCGCGACGACAAGGCGCCGGTGCTGCAGCTCCTGCGCGTGCAGGTCCTGGACAATCTCGGCCGCACCGACGACATCAACGCCGCCTATCGGGGCCTCATCGCGCAATTTCCGGACGACGCCAATTATCGCCGGCTCCACGCGACCTCCCTGATCGCGCAGGAAAATCTTGAAGAAGCGCGCGCGCAGCTGGTCGAAGTCGCGCGCATTCTTTACCGCCAGCGCGAGGCCAAGCTTGACGTCGTGCGCATCGACCACCGCATCGGCGGCAAGGCGAAGGCCGAAGAAACGCTTCGCGGCTTCATCGCCGCCGACAGCGAGAATGACGACATGCGCTTTGCGCTCGGCGCGTTCCTTCGCGACGAAAACGACTTCAAGGGCGCCGAGGCGGCGTATCAGGAGATCATCGACGCCAAGGACGCGGATCTCGACCACATGCTGCGCGCGAAGAACGAGATCGCCGCCCTCCGCATGCTGGAGGGTCGCCGTCCCGACGCGGAAAAGATCATCGCCGAAATTCTCGCGGCCGACGCCAGAAATCCCGACGCGCTGGTGCGTCGCGCCGGCTTCAAGATCGATGACGGCGAAGCCGACGACGCGATCGCCGACTTGCGCATCGCCGTCAATGAACGGCCGGAATCGGTTCCGGCGCGCCTGCTCCTTGGCGCGGCGTATGAGAAAAAAGGCGATTTCAGTCTCGCCGAGCGCGAATTCGCGCAGGCGGTCGAGGCGGCCGGCCGCGCCGCAGACGCGTCCAATCACTTCGCGAGATATCTGCTCCGCCGGGGCAAGCGCGATCGCGCGGAAAAGACGCTTGCCGAATCGGTCGCCATCGACGCGTCGAGCGCCGACAATCTGAAACTCCTGGCGGCGATCCGCCTTGAAGACCAGAACTGGCGCGGCGCCGAACAGGCCGCGAATGCGCTGCGCGCGGTCAGCAACGCGGACGGCGATGTCAATCGCATTCTAGGGGCGGTTTATACCGGACTGAAGGATTACGCCGGCGCGATCGACGTCCTGACCGAAGCGCACCAGAGCGACGCGCTCTCCGGACGGCCGCTGGCGACCTTGATCCAGGCGTTTGTCGATTCCGGCCGCGGCGCCGACGCCGAAGACTTCCTGAAGGACACGATCGAACGCAACCCGAACCAGTATGACGCGCGCATCCTGCTGGCGCAGCTCGAGCGCAGCGCCGGGCGCAGCCCCGAGACCATCGAAACGCTGAAGGCCGCGATCAAGCTCGATCCCTTGCGGCCGGAAGCCTATGAGGCGCTGTACGGCGTCCTCGCGCTGGGCGGGCGCCGCCTCGACGCGGGCACGGTGATCGAGCAGGCGATCACGGTCCTTCCCGATAATGTCGGGCTGCAGGTCCTCATGGCCGATCACCTGATCGCCATGGACCAGCCGGACGCCGCGATCGCGATTTATGAGACGATCCTCGCCAAGCGCCCTGCGGACCTCATCGTCGCCAACAATCTCGCGAGCCTCCTGCTTGAGCGGGAGGACGCGGCCAGCGTCGCCCGCGCCGCGGCGGCGGCAGAGGCGCTGAAGGGCGCCGACAACGCCTATTTCC
>JBGSNB010000098.1:0-1688 GCA_041739835.1 Parvularculaceae bacterium
CCTCGTCGACTGTCGGCGCCGTTCCGGGACCGCCGCAAGCCGCGGCAAGGCCGAGCACGCCGGCGGCGGCGAGGTGTTTCCCAAAATGACGCATCCCGATTCTCCCTATTGGCGAGCGGCTGTCTTGCCCGCAGCGCGACGCGGGATCAAGACGCAGCGCGCCGGCCGATGAATGAGGTTTTTCACCCCCGAAGGGTCGCGTCGGCCCGGAATTTGGATTATGAGCCGGCGCGACGCGGCTAAAACGCTCCGTCGAAGGTAAAGTGTAAAAGGCGTCTCGGGAGGACCCTTCAGAATGAGTGCGACCATCAAGGCGGTTTCGGCCGCCCTTTCGGCATTTGAAGACGCGGCGCCGCAGCGCTTCCGCAATCTGACCGCCGCCGCCTATTACGAACTGGCGGTCAAGCGCGGCGAAGGCGAAATCGCCGCCGACGGGCCGCTCGTCGTCCGGACCGGCGAGCACACCGGCCGTTCGGCCGCCGACAAATTCACCGTTCGCCGCCCCGAGATCGACGCCAAGATCTGGTGGGAGAATTCGAAGGCGATCACGCCGGAGAATTTCGAGGCGCTGCATCGCGACATGCTCGATTACGCCGCCGGCAAGGAATTGTTCGCGCAGGACCTCAAGGGCGGGACCGACAAAGATCATGCGATCCGCGTGCGCGTCTTCACCGAGCTTGCCTGGCACTCGCTGTTCATCCAGCACCTGCTGGTGCGCCCGCCGATGGAGACGCGCGGCTTCGTCACCGGCGAGGCGCCCGATTTCACCATCGTCGACCTGCCGGGATTCGAAGCGAATCCCGCCCGGCACGGCTGCCGCTCGAAGACCGTGATCGCCGTCGATTTCGTGCGCCGCCTCGTTTTGATCGGCGGCACCTCCTATGCCGGCGAGATGAAAAAGTCGGTGTTCACGATCCTGAATTTCCTCCTCCCCGAAAAAGGCGTGATGCCGATGCATTGCTCGGTCAATGTCGGCAAGGACGACGACAGCGCCGTCTTTTTCGGCCTTTCCGGCACCGGCAAGACGACCTTGTCCGCCGACCCCAACCGCATTCTCGTCGGCGACGACGAACATGGCTGGTCGGAAAACGGCCTCTTCAATTTCGAGGGCGGCTGCTACGCGAAGATGATCCGCCTTTCGCCGGAAGCTGAGCCCGAAATCTATGCGACGACGAAGCGCTTCGGCACCGTCCTTGAAAATGTCGTGATGGACCCGGCGACGCGCCGGCTCGATCTCGACGACGCCTCGCTCGCCGAGAATTCGCGCGGCGCCTATCCGATCCATTATATCCCGAACGCCTCCGAGACCGGGCGCGCGCCGCATCCGAAAAACATCATCATGCTGACGGCGGACGCCTTCGGCGTGCTGCCGCCGATCGCGCGGCTGACGCCGGAACAGGCGATGTATCACTTCCTGTCGGGCTTCACGGCGAAGGTCGCCGGCACTGAAAAGGGCCTCGGCAAGGAGCCGCAGCCGACCTTCTCGACCTGTTTCGGCGCGCCCTTCATGCCGCGCCATCCGTCCGAATACGGCAAGCTGCTCGGTGAGCTGATCGAACGCCATAATGTCGCCTGCTGGCTCGTCAACACCGGCTGGACCGGCGGCGCCTATGGCGAGGGCGCGAGGATGCCGATCCGCGCGACGCGCGCGCTGCTTGCCGCCGCGCTTGATGGCTCGCTGAAGGCGG
>JBGSNB010000391.1:0-2289 GCA_041739835.1 Parvularculaceae bacterium
GCGCTCAGGACGGAAGTCGACGCCTGGCGCTCGCGTCGAAATACCCTCAACGCAAAGGCCAATTGGCGCTTCACAACCGCCGACGCACGCGTCAAGTTGAAGAGCCTATACCCCTCGCTTTAGGAGATTCAGCCCACTAGCCTACAACGGCGCCTGGCTGCTTGCCCCGCTGACGGCATCGACTTCGCCCCGGCGGATTGGGCCAATTCGGCATCCGAGAATATGACCATCCGTCAGCAGGTATGCCATTTACGCGACATCGAGATCGACGGCTATCACAAGCGGTTCGCGCGCATTCTGGAGGAAGATCGCCCGTTCCTCGCTTCAATCGACGGGGCCGCGCTCGTCACCGCGCGCCGTTATGATGAAACGCCCGTAGCAATGGCGGTGGAGGCGTTTGCCGCCGCGCGCGGCGAAACAATCCGTCTGCTGAGTGCGTTGCGGCCGGCGGATTTTTCGCGGATCGCGGAATTTGAAGGCCAGGGTGATGTCACATTGCTTGGGCTTGCGCATTTACTGGCAAGCCATGACCACCAGCACTTGGCGGGCGTGCATTGGTTGCAAGCAAAATGGGCAAGCCCCGAGTGAAGGCCTTTGTCAAAAAAGGGCGGCGTTTCCGCCGCCCTCCTTAAGCTGAAATCCAAAGCGACAAGTCAGGCGCCCGTCGCCATGTCGATCTTGACGCCGGGGCCCATGGTCGAGGAAATCGCGACCTTCTTGATGTAGGTCCCTTTCGCGCCGGCGGGCCGGGCTTTCTGGACGGCGTCGATGAACGCCTTCACGTTGTCGGCGATCTGCGCATCCGAGAAGCTCGCCTTGCCGACGCCGGCGTGAATAAGATTGCCGACTTTCGAAATGCGGAATTCGACGGAGCCGCCTTTCGCGTCCTTGACCGCTTGCGCGACATTGGGGGTCACCGTCCCGACCTTCGGGTTCGGCATGAGATTGCGTGGTCCTAGGACTTTGCCGAGCTTGCCGACAAGGCCCATCATGTCCGGCGTCGCGATGACGCGGTCGAAATCCATGAAGCCGCCCTGGATTTTCTCGACAAGGTCAGCGTCGCCGACAATGTCGGCGCCGGCGGCGCGCGCTTCTTCCGCCTTCTTGTCTTTCGCAAACACGGCGACGCGAACCGTCTTGCCGGTGCCGTGCGGCAGCGAGACGACGCCGCGGACCATCTGGTCTGCGTGGCGGGCGTCAACGCCGAGATTCATCGCGACTTCGATGGTCTCATCGAATTTCGCGGTCGCATTCGCTTTGACGATCTTTGCCGCTTCGACGACAGAATAGCTCTTGTCGCGATCGACATTCGTGCGGGCGGCTTTGATCCGCTTACCAATTTTCGGCATCGGATTAGCTCCTCACCTCAAGACCCATCGCGCGCGCAGAGCCCATGATGATCTTGGTCGCCTGGTCGAGATCGTTGGTGTTCAGGTCTTTTAGCTTCGCCTGCGCGATTTCGCGGCATTGCGCCTGCGTTACCGAACCGGCGATCGCGCGACCGGCGGTCGCGCCGCCTTTCTCGATCTTCGCCGCTTTCTTCAGGAAGTAGGCCGCCGGAGGCGTCTTCATCGCGAAGGTGAACGACTTGTCGGAGAAAATGGTGATGACAACCGGAATCGGCATCCCCTTTTCCATCGCTTGCGTCTGCGCGTTGAACGACTTGCAGAACTCCATGATGTTGAGACCGCGTTGGCCTAGCGCGGGGCCGATCGGCGGCGAGGGATTTGCGCTGCCGGCCGCCACCTGAAGTTTCAGGTAGCCAGTGACTTTCTTCGCCATGTGATCCTTCCAAGGTTGCGAAGGGTGCGCGGTGCGGTCCGGGCTGGTCTTCGCCCTCGCCTCCCGTGCGGAGCCGGGCCGATAGCAGAGACTATTTCACCGCGCAACAAAAAAGCCCCGGTACGGGGCTTGGTGCGGAAAAACGAACGGGCGGCGACTATGGGGGACTCGCCGCCGCCCGTCCTGATACACAACGAAACTCTACGCAACTGAACCGATCGCCTGCGGGGAGAGACGCACCCCTCGCCGGCCTTACATGACCGGCAAATCAGTGATGTTATACAGTTACGTTAGAATTACGGCGAAATCAAGGCGATTAACCAAAGATTGCAGCGTGGCCGCCCGCACACCAAAAATGAGAAATCCGCCTAGTGGGCTGAATCTCCTAAAGCGAGGGGTATAGGCTCTTCAACTTGACGCGTGCGTCGGCGGTTGTGAAGCGCCAATTGGCCTTTGCGTTGAGGGTATTTCGACGCGAGCGCCAGGCGTCGACTTCCGTCCTGAGCG
>JBGSNB010000392.1:0-1550 GCA_041739835.1 Parvularculaceae bacterium
CGCTCAGGACGGAAGTCGACGCCTGGCGCTCGCGTCGAAATACCCTCAACGCAAAGGCCAATTGGCGCTTCACAACCGCCGACGCACGCGTCAAGTTGAAGAGCCTATACCCCTCGCTTTAGGAGATTCAGCCCACTAGGCCTAAGTCCGCGATACACTCTGCAGTTGCCAAGACGCATTCTTCATCATGGATGTGATCCGGCGTGCAACGCCGCGTCGCTAATCCGAGATCTCTCGCGGCTTGCGCGCCAAATTCACCAGATCCCGGATCAGCAGCGCGTCATTGCGTGCCGCGCAGCATCCGGGATGGCGCTGGTTCAGGCGCGTTCAACCAACGCCGCAAACCCGGCCGGCGTCGTCACTTTCTCGATGTCCCGCGCGCTCACCGTCACGCCCCAATTCCGCGCGATCGCCTCATAGCGCGGGCGGCGCCAGTCGATCAGCTGCGCGAAGCCCCAGCGGATGAAATCGTCGGGATCGACTTGCGTTTCCTCGACGCCCTTCGCGGAGCGGTAATCCGCCCAGATGCGCGTCAGGAACGCCTCATTGTAATACATCGGCTTTGGATATTTCGCGAAGCGCGCCTTCAGCGCGTCGGCATGCGCCTCGTCGCCGGCGATATAGATGATCCGGCAGGATTCGGCGAGCGTCTTGAGGACCTTGTCATTCCGGTCTTCAGGGTCGACGACCTCGCAGATCGAGCCGCCGGCGTCGCAAATGAAATGCTCATAGCCGTAGATCGATTTCGCTTTCTCCACGAATTTCGGTGTGTCGAGAAGCGCTTGCGTCTCCGCCTCGCGGTGGAGGCGCTGGCGGCGCAGATATTCCGCAAACGCGATGCCGCCCTTCGCCGGGTCGCCCGGCTTGCCGAGCCAGGTCGAGAGCGGCGCCAGATTGTCGAACGTGATGTTCGACGCGATGTAGATCGAATCGGAGAGCAGCATCTCTTTTAGCGCCGGCGACTTCATCGCCTCGCGCTTGAACTCGTCGGCGATCGCCTCGCCGAGATAGCGCGTGCCGATGCGGTAATCGACCGAATAATGGAACCAGCCGGCCTCGCGGCGCAGCATCGAGGCGATGCGCGTCTTGCCGACGCCCGACATGCCGATGACGGCGACCGGTTTTTCGCTGCTGCGGCTGGTCATCGCGCGCGCCTCTCCTGCTTGCGGCCTGCATAGCGGGAAACGCCGATACGCGCCAATGCGGGCTTCATCATCCGTACACGGATGATCTACCGTCGGTGGCGCCGCGCCGGAAAAATCGCGAAAAACGCGAAAAAATTTAGCAATAAAATCAACAAGTTAAGCTAATCGGACCGAGTTATCCCCCGACTTATCCTACACCTCGCCGGAGGGTTTATGATGGTGTCGAATTGGCTGTTCCGCGTTTCTTGCGGCGGCCGCTGAGGCAAAGGAGGCGCAAGGTGACGGCAGCACATCCATCGACGACCCGCGCCCTTGCGCATGGCGCAATGCCGTCCGCCGCAGCCGCTTCGTGTCGGGCGGAAGCCGGCGCCCTTCCTCGCGCCGGAAAGGGCGCCCTTTTCGCGC
>JBGSNB010000408.1:0-1697 GCA_041739835.1 Parvularculaceae bacterium
GTCGGAAGGCCGGGTCGCGGCGATCGGCGTCTGCGGCGGGGGCGCGCCGCTGCGCCGCGCCGTCGAAACCGGATTTGACGCCGTCATGGGCGTCTACAACCTGATCGATCGCCGCCAGGAGAACCTGTTCGCCGAGGCGAAGGCGAGGAGCGTCTTGACGGCGGCGGTCGCACCGCTGGCGCAGGGCCTCTTTGATCCCGCGTTCAACCGGCCGCGAACATTATCGGACCTTTGGCGCCTCGCCAGGTCAGCGCTCCGCGGCCGATACCGCGCGGAGGAGATCGAGGCGGCACGCCGGGCGATCGGCGATCTTGACCCGGTCGGGGCCGCCCTCGGCTTTGTCCTCGCCAATCCCGCGGTCGATATCGTGATGACGACGACGACAAAACCCGGCCACCTCGCCCAGTCGCTTTCCGTGCGGCCCTTGACCGACGCCGATTACGCAACTTTGAAGGCCCTCGCCTTGACGCTGGGGCGGGGCGCTCCTAGCTAGGCGACGCAACCGATGGAACAAGCCATGAGCGACAATCCGGCCCTCGCCGCCATCAAGTCGAAGATCGACGCCAACCCGGTCATGCTGTTCATGAAGGGTACGCCGCAATTCCCGCAATGCGGATTTTCGGCGGCGGTCATCCAGATCCTCGATTATCTCGGCGTCGATTATGGGTCCGAAAACGTCCTTGCCGACCCGTCGATCCGTCAGGGGATCAAGGATTATTCGGACTGGCCGACCATCCCGCAGCTTTACGTCAAAGGCGAGTTCGTCGGCGGCTGCGACATCGTCCGCGAAATGTTCGAAACAGGCGAGCTGAAACAATTCCTCGCCGACAAGGGCGTCGCGGTCGCGGCATAACATTCAACGAGATGAGCCTCGCGATCGACGCGGCGGCGGCGGTGCAGGGAGTCGCCTTGGCGCGAAGCGCGCTGGCGGCGCGCGACATCATCTCGGGCCGGCTTGTTGCGGCGACGAATAGCCGCCAGCCGGCCGATTTCGCCTATTGGATTGTGCGGCCAAGCGGACGGCCGCGCGGCCGCAAGATCATTCGCTTCATGGACTGGCTGCGACAGGAAGCGGCGGCCGAAGCCGATGCGCTCGCCGCCCTGCTCCCCTAAACCGATCCGGTGCGGTCGAACTGGCTGCAGATAGCGTCGCCGCGCTGGCTGATCTGTTCCACCGTCGCGGCGACGCGGTTGATGTCGGCCTCGGTGAAGCCGCGCTCGAAGAAGGCGACGATCTCCGTCTCGATCGCCTGTTGCGAGGCGCCGGTTTCGGTCATCTCGCCGACACGAAGCAGAATGCCGGCCACTTCGAAATCGCGGTCATTCATCGAAGCGCCCATATAGCCGGTAATACAGGCGCAAGAGGCGCGCGGGTCGGCGACCCCGCTGCGTCCGCTCATCGACACGCAGGACGCGTAAATACGCTGCGCCGTCGCCGTGACCGAGGAGAACTGGAAATTCTGCGCCTGCGCTGGCGCTGACGCCGCGAGCGCCGCCGCGAACGCCGCAAGCCTGATGATCCGCATGAAAATCCCTCGTCCGGACGCCGCCCCTCGCAGCGTGTTGAGGAAAGTTGCCGCTATTGCGGACGGCGCGCAAGCCGCCTAGCGACGGGCTGCCGCAATAAAGCGGGGCGGATATGGTTGTGACCCTCTTGCCGTCTCAGTTTTCCGCGTGGTTCGCGGCGCGCGGGTGGG
>JBGSNB010000479.1:0-2174 GCA_041739835.1 Parvularculaceae bacterium
ATGATCGCCTCGCCGGGGATGGCGGGCCGGTCGGTCGCCGGGCGCACCACAATCTCGGCGCCTGACAATCCCTTGCCGACATAGTCGTTGGCGTCGCCCTCGACGATGAGTTTCAGGCCGCGCACGCTGAAGGCGCCGAGCGACTGGCCGGCCGAGCCCTTGAGGCGCAACGTCAGATGGTCCGCCGTCAGCGGCTTTTCTCTCAGTGTACGGACGATCTCGGAAGAGAGTCGCGCGCCGATCGTGCGGTCGGTGTTGCTGACGGCGAGCGTCAGCGACTGGCGCTCGCCAAACCGGAAGAAGGCGTCGAGCGCCGGGCGGATGCGCTGGTCGATGGTGTCCCCGACCTCAATGCGGCCCCGCCGCGTCGAGCGCGGCGGCAAGGCGCCGGATTCGATCCGCGTCAGGATCGGATTGAGGTCGAGATCGTCAAGATCGGTCGACCCGCGAGAGACCTGATCGAGAAGATCCGACCGCCCGATGATCTCGTCGAGCGTGTGCGCGCCGAGCGCAGCGAGATGGCGGCGCACATCCTCGGCGATGAAGGTCATCAGATTGACGACGTGATCGGCGGCGCCGGTGAACCGCCGGCGCAGCGCGTCATCCTGCGTGCAGACGCCGACCGGGCAGGTGTTCGAATGGCATTGACGCACCATCAGGCAGCCGAGCGCCACCAGCGAAATCGTGCCGATGCCGAATTCCTCGGCGCCCAGCATCGCGGCGACGATGATGTCGCGGCCGGTCCTGAGGCCGCCATCGGTGCGCAAGGTCACCTGGCCGCGCAATTCGTTCAGCGTCAGCACCTGATGGGCTTCGGCGAGCCCCAGCTCCCAGGGCGAGCCGGCGAATTTGATCGAGGTCTGCGGGCTTGCGCCGGTCCCGCCGACATGGCCGGAAATCAGGATGACGTCGGCCTTCGCCTTGGCGACGCCCGCCGCGATCGCACCGATGCCGCCCGCCGAAACCAGCTTCACGCAAACGCGCGCGCGCGGGTTGATCTGTTTCAGATCATAGATCAGCTGCGCCAGATCCTCGATCGAGTAGATATCGTGATGCGGCGGCGGCGAGATCAGGGTGACGCCCGGCGTCGCGTGGCGCATGCGCGCGATGAACTCGGTCACCTTGAAGCCCGGAAGCTGGCCGCCTTCGCCGGGCTTGGCGCCCTGCGCGATCTTGATCTCCAGCTCGTCGCACTGGTTCAGATAGTCGGCGGTGACGCCGAAGCGGCCGGAGGCGACCTGCTTGATCGCGGAATTGGCGTTGTCGCCGTTAGCCAGCAGCTGATAGCGCGCCGGATCCTCGCCGCCCTCGCCAGAAACCGATTTCGCGCCGATACGGTTCATCGCGATATTGAGCGCGCCATGCGCTTCCGGCGACAACGCCCCGAGCGACATGCCGGGCGTCACGAAGCGGCGGCGCAGCGCGTCCATCGGCTCGACCTCGGCGATGTCGATCGGCGGGCCCAGGGGTTGCGGGCGCAACAGATCGCGCACCTGCGCCGGCTTTTGCGTATCGAGCGCGGCGACAAATCGGTCAAACGCGGCGGCGTCGTTTTCGCGCACCGCTTTTTGCAGATCGCTGACGAGCCTTGCCTCAAGGATATGACGTTCGCCGCGGGTGCGCTGGCGATAAAAGCCGCCGACGGGAAGCATCGCGTCGCCGGCGAAAGCGCGCCGGCGCAAGGCGGCGGTGCGCCGCTCGATGCCGGAAAAGCCGATGCCGGAAATGCGGCTCGTCATGCCGGGAAAAAATTCCTCGACCAGCCCGCGCGAGAGGCCGAGCGCCTCGAAATTGCAGCCGCCGCGATAGGACGAAACGACCGAAATGCCCATCTTGGAGATGATCTTCAGGAGGCCCGCCTCGAGCGCGCATTTGTAGTTGTAGACGCACTGGCCAAGGTCGAGCCCGTCATAGAGGCCGCGCGCATGAGCGTCAGCCACGCTGTCGAAAGCAAGATAGGGATTGACTGCCGTTGCGCCGACCCCGACCAGCACCGCGGCGTAATGCGCATCGAGGCATTCGGCGGAGCGCACGATGATCGAGCAGAATGACCGCCTGCCGACTTTCGTCAGATGCGTGTGCGCGCCGCCGGCCGCGAGGATCATCGGGACGGGGATACGGGACGCGTCCTGTTTCTCGTCGGTGAGGATGATGATGCCGGCGCCGTCGCGGAG
>JBGSNB010000481.1:0-1623 GCA_041739835.1 Parvularculaceae bacterium
GACGCGGCGCCTGCGCCGGGAACAGCGCCGCCAGCGCATCGTGCGCCGCATAGGCGATCGCAACGTCCGCCGACGCGTTCTTCGGCGCTCGCGTGACGGCGGACGAATAGGCGCTGTATTTCTGCTGGAAGGAATTGAGCGCGTCATATACCGCGATCTGGGTGATCGCCATGGAGCGGCTGGCGCGCGTCGGGCCGACCTGTTCGGCCGGCGTGTAACCAAGATCAGAGTCAAAGGTCAGATCGATGCCGATCGAGTCGAGCAGAGCGTCGTGCCAGAACAGCACGCGGTCGACGGCGCTCTTTGCTTTAGTACTGGAACTTGAGATCGACACGCGTTCCAGCAAACTGGCGGAAATCGCCGATTTTGCGTCCTTGCCGACATAGCCGTAGAGCTTCGCGTCGACCTCTTTTCTGTTTCCAGCCGCCGCCGGTGAGATCGCCATCAATGACGCGGCGGCCGCCGCTGAAAATCCCAAAGCCGTTCTCATGACTTGCCTCCGCATTGTTTGGCCGCGTCCCGCGCCTCGCGGACGCATCCCTGCGACCGGCGCCAAACGCGGCGCTGCAGCTCGACTCCGACAAGGATCAAAGGCGGCATCCCCCCGCTCCTGAATTCCCAACAAGCGAGAATTGAGGCCAAACCAGTCGTTTTGTGAAGACGCAGAATGCGATGTGACGCGCAATTCTCGGCGCCGCAGTTGTGTCTTGCGGCGCAATACGCCGAAATGCGTTGGTCTGGGCTCGCCGCTGATGCGGGCCTGCGTCAGGCGCGTGCGCGCGCCGAAGGGTAAACGCCGAGCACTCTGAATTGCGTCGAGAAGAAGCCGAGCTCCTCCAGCGCCAGTTTCACATGCGCCTCGTCGGGATGTCCCTCGATGTCGGCGTAAAACATCGTCGCGTTGAACGAGCCGCCCTGCATGTAGCTTTCAAGTTTCGTCATGTTGACGCCGTTGGTGGCGAAGCCGCCAAGCGCCTTGTAAAGCGCCGCCGGAATATTCCGGACCTCAAAGACAAAGGTGGTGACGACGCGCGCGCCCCGGCCGGGGTCGATCGGCTCGCGCGCCATCACCAGAAATCGCGTCGTGTTGTGCCCTGCGTCCTCGATATCGGCCTCGAGGATGTCGAGGCCGTAAATCTCGGCGGCCTTCGATGAAGCGACGACGGCTTCGTCCATGCGCCCGGACTCCGACAATCTGCGGGCGGCGCCGGCGGTGTCGCCGGCGACTTCGGCGCGGATATTCGGCCGCGCCAGCAGGCCGCGAACCTGTCCGAGCGCCATCGCATGGCTCCGCACCACCCTGATGTCGCCGAGCCTTGCGCCCTTCCGGCCGAGCAGCTGGTGGCGGATCGCAAAGAAATGCTCGCCGATGATGTAAAGGCCGGAGTCGGGCAGCAAATGATAAATGTCGGACACCCGGCCGGCCAGCGAGTTCTCGATCGGCAGCATTGCGCGGTCGGCGACCCTGTTGCGAACCGCGGCCAGCGCGTCCTCGAAGGTCGGGCAGGGAAGCGGCGAAAAGCCGGGCGCAAAGGTCTCGCAGGCAAGGTGCGAATAGGCGCCGGGCTCGCCCTGGAAGGCGATACTGGCGGACTTGTCCTCGGATCCGGTCATGCCGGCGTC
>JBGSNB010000112.1:0-2071 GCA_041739835.1 Parvularculaceae bacterium
GAGCGTCTCAGCGCGCAGATCGCCCGCGAAGCCGCGGCGGGATCGGCGGACATGATGCTGACGCAGCTGCAGGGCCGGATGGACATGGCGAGCAGCCGACTCGTCTCGCTGGAAGACCAGGGCGACGCGCTGAAAAAGACGATCGCCACCATGCAAGACAGGATCGCCCGAACGCCGGCGGTCGAACGGGGGCTCTCGACGCTTTCGCGCGACCTTGCCAACCTCAAGAATGAGTATCAGGCGCTGCGCGACAAACAGGCGTCGGCGCAGCTCGCCGAAAATCTCGAGGACGATCAGAAGGCGGAGAAATTCAGCATTCTCGAATCCGCCGAACGGCCGGAGACGCCGTCAAGCCCCAATCGCGGGCAGCTGAGCTTCCTCCTGGTGGCGGCGGCGATCGGCGCGGGCCTCCTGACCGCGTTCGGCGCGGAGTTCGCTTTTTCGTCCGTGCGCGGACGACGCCACCTCACGGCGCTCGCCGGCGAAGCGCCGATCGCAGTCATTCCCTACATCAGGGCCGCCAATGAGCCGGGTTTCTCGCTGATTTCGCCAAAACGAAAGAATGCCGCCTGAGCGCCCGCCGGCGCGATTAGCACTGGGTAGAGTCGTATGGACCGCATCAGAGACGCCGTAACGAAGGCCCGCCAGGAGCGATCGGCAAGAGCGCCGATCGCCGGCGGCGCACAGGCGACGACCGGCGCGCGCTTCCAGGTCTCGCCATCGCGCGCCGCCGAGACCTTCGCCATGGCGGCCTGCGATTTCGACAATTTCGGCGCGCGCCGCATCATTTCGAATGAACAAGACCCGGTGCTCAACGCCTATCGCGTGCTTCGAACCCGCGTCCTCCAGAAGATGGAAGAGAACAACTGGCGCACGCTGGCGGTCATTTCGCCGGGATCGGCCGCCGGCAAATCGGTGACGGCGATCAATCTCGCGATCGCGATCGGATCGAAGGAGGGCTCGCGCGCGACGCTGGTCGATCTCGATTTCTACCGGCCGCGCATCTCGCAATATCTCGGCTTCAGGGAGCCGCCGTCGATCCTCGATTTCTTCGAGGGGTCGAAAACGCTGCGCGAAGTCACCTTGAAGCCGGACCTCGCCGACGTGCTTGTCATCGCCAATGAGCGCGTGTCGCGCCGGGGCGCGGAATTGCTCACCTCGCCAAAGGCGGACGAACTGATCGCGCGGACGGTCAATGAATACGGCTCGCGCGTCGTCATCTTCGACATGTCGCCGCTGCTCGGCTGCGACGATTCGATCGCGTTCCTGCCGAAAGTCGATTGCGCGCTGCTCGTCGCCGCCAGCGGCAAGACCCGCGTCGCCGAATTCCGGGAAGCCACCCGCATTCTCGCCCAGACCAAGCTCGTCGGCACCGTGCTGAACATGGCGCCGCCGTCGTCCTTCGTCGGCTCGCAGCACTATTACTGAGTCTCGCCCGCTTCCTCGGTCGCCGGCACGTCGAAGATCTGCCCGGGATAAATGAGATCCGGATCGCGGATCTGGTCGGCGTTCGCTTCGTAAATGACCGTATACTGAACGCCCCGGCCATAAGCGCGGCGCGCGATGCGCCACAGGCTGTTGCCGGGCTGGACGATGACTTTCCCGTCGCGCAGTTCGATGTCCGAAAGGCTGGCGCGTTCGAAGGGAAGTTCGATCGCGAAGGCGGGCCGTCCGTTCTCGTCGAGCTGGATGACATGCAGCGTGTAGACGCCGGGCGGCATCGTCGCGGTCAGCCGCCAGCGTCCGCTCTCATCCGCCGTCGTCTGCCCGACGAATTGCCCGTTGGCGAAAAGCTGCACGACGCGGCCCGCTTCGGCGCGCCCCGCGAAGATCACCGCGCCCTGGTCGTCATAGTCGATGGTTTCCAGCGACAACGGCCCCATGCCGACGCCGTCGTCGCGCGGCTCTTGCAGGACTTCGGTCGCGCCGCCCGGCGTCGTCCTGAGGACCAGCGGACGGTCGCCCTCGCGCTGCGGCACATAGATGATGATCGTCTGATCGGACCGGATGGCGCCGCCGTCAGGCGCGGTCATTTCGAGCGACAGCTCGACCGGTCCGGCGTCGAGCGGCG
>JBGSNB010000534.1:0-3214 GCA_041739835.1 Parvularculaceae bacterium
GATGCCGCTGCCGCGGGGTCGGGCGAGGAGGAGACCCGGCTGGTCAAGCAGGGCTCGGCCGACGATGCGGGCTTCATGATGAAGAATGCCGGCAAGGTGATCATCGTGCCGGGCTACGGCATGGCGGTGGCGCAGGCGCAGCACGCGCTGCGGGAAATGGTGGACCTGCTGAAGGCCGAGGGCGTCGAAGTGAAATACGCCATCCATCCGGTGGCCGGCCGCATGCCCGGGCATATGAATGTGCTGCTGGCCGAGGCCAACGTGCCCTATGACGAGGTGTTCGAGCTCGAGGACATCAACTCCGAGTTCGCGCAGGCCCCAAGAGCCGCAAACGCCGCAGCGATCATCGCATGTCTGAACATTGACCCCTCTCCTTCGTCAACGGCGCTAATGCAGCGCCTTTACGATCGATTCGCACATTTTCTTCGCGTCGCCGAATAACATCATCGTGTTCTCGCGGAAGAACAGCTCGTTCTGGACGCCCGCATAGCCGGAAGCCATTGATCGCTTGATGAAAAGCACCGTCCGCGCATTCTCGACGTCAAGGATCGGCATACCGTAGATCGGCGATGTCTTGTCGGTTTTGGCCGCCGGATTGGTGACGTCATTGGCGCCGATGACGAAGGCGACGTCGGCGGTCCTGAATTCGGCGTTGATGTCCTCAAGCTCGAAAACCTCGTCATAGGGCACCTGCGCTTCGGCGAGGAGCACATTCATGTGGCCAGGCATCCGGCCCGCGACCGGGTGGATGGCGTATTTCACCTCAACGCCCGCCTCTTTCAGCGCGTCCGCCATTTCCTTCAGCGCGTGCTGCGCCTGCGCCACCGCCATGCCGTAGCCCGGCACGACGATGACCTTGCCGGCGTTCTTCAGGATGAAGGCGGCGTCTTCGGCGGAGCCTTGCTTCACCGGCCGGGTTTCCTCGCCCGCAGCGCCCGCCGCCGCATCCTCGCCGCCAAAGCCGCCGAGGATCACCGAGATGAACGACCGGCCCATCCCCTTGCACATGATGTAGGAAAGAATGGCGCCGGAGGAGCCGACAAGCGCGCCGGTGATGATCAACGCCATGTTCTGCAGGGTGAAGCCGATGCCGGCGGCCGCCCAGCCGGAATACGAATTCAGCATCGACACGACGACCGGCATGTCGGCGCCGCCGATCGGGATGATGAGCAGGAAGCCGAGCGCGAAGGCGGCGATCGTCAACGCCGCAAACACCCAGATGTTCTGGACGCCGGTCATCAGCGTGCCGACCATCAGCACGATGAAGAGCGCGAGCGCCAAATTGATCACATGGCGCGCCGGCAGCAGGATCGGCTTGCCCGACATTTTGCCTGCAAGCTTGGCGTAAGCGATGACCGACCCTGAAAACGTGATGGCGCCGATAGCGACGCCCAGCGACATTTCCAGCACCGACTGGAGATGAATGTCGCCCGGAGCGCCGACCCCGAACGCCTGCGGCGCGAGAAACGCCGCCCAGGCGATAAAAACTGCCGCCATGCCGACGAGGCTGTGAAAGAACGCGACCAGCTCCGGCATTTCGGTCATCTTGACGCGCTGCGCCACGACCGCGCCAACGCCGCCGCCGACGCCGACAGCGATCAGGATGAGGACCCAGGTCATCAATCCCTTGTCCTGCAGCACGAACAGCGTGGTCGCGAAGGCGATCGCCATGCCGATCATGCCGAAGCGGTTGCCCTGCCGCGCCGTCTCCGGCGACGAAAGCCCTCTCAGCGCAAGGATGAACAAGACGCCGGACGCGACATAGAGAAGCGGCGGAAGATTATGCCCCATGGCCTCTTACGATCCCTTCTTCTTGTACATCGCCAGCATGCGCTGCGTGACAAGAAAGCCGCCGAAAATATTGACGCTGGCGAGCGCCACCGCGAGAAAGCCGAACAGCCGCGAGGCGCCGCTTGCCGACGATGACGCGAGGTCCGCGCCGACCGCGATCAGCGCCCCGACGATGACGACCGATGAAATCGCGTTGGTGACCGACATCAGCGGCGTGTGCAGCGCCGGCGTCACCGACCAGACGACGTAATAGCCGACGAAAATCGCCAGGATGAAAATGGCGACCAGATAGACGAAGTCCGAAGGTCCGCCGGCGACGGCGGCGGCGATCTGTCCGATCTGGTCGATCAGCGACGTCGCCTGCTCGCTTGCCGCTTCCAGGCTTTCGGAAGAGGCTTCGGCCTGTTCCGCCGCCTGTTTCAGTTTCTCCGCCGCCTCCTCGACCGACTTCGCGGCGTCGGCGGCGGATTGTTCCGTGGTTGGTTCAGCCATGTCGATTACTCCTTGGCCGGACTGTCGGGTCCGGCGGCGGGCGCCGGCGCGAATGCCGGATGGATGATTTCTCCGTCGCGCGTCAGCGCCACGCCCTTGATGATGTCATCGGCCCAGTCGACGACGAATTCCTTCGACTCCTTGTTCCAGAACGCCGAGACGAAATTGAAGAGGTTTTTCGCGTAGAGACTTGACGCATCGGTCGCGAGGCGGCCCGGCACATTTTCAAAGCCGATGATGATGACCCCGCCGACATCGATCACTTCGCCGCGACGGGAGAGGGCGACATTGCCCCCCTGCTCCACCGCAAGATCGACCAGCACCGATCCCGGCGCCATCGATCGCACCATGTCCTCGGTGACGAGGCGCGGCGCGGGGCGTCCCGGAATCAGCGCCGTCGTGATGACGATGCTCTGCTTGGCGATATGCTTGCCGACAAACTCCGCCTGCCGGCGCTGGAATTCCGCCGACATTTCCTTGGCGTAGCCGCCCGCTGTTTCGGCGCCCTTCATCGCGTCCTCATCGACGGTGACGAAGCTGGCGCCGAGGCTCTCCACCTGCTCCTTCGCGGCCCACCGCACATCCGTCGCCGAGACAACGCCGCCGAGGCGGCGCGCGGTCGCAATCGCCTGCAATCCGGCGACGCCAGCCCCCATGATGAAAATCTTCGCCGGCGCAATCGTTCCGGCGGCGGTCATCATCATCGGAATTGCGCGCCCGTAATAGGCGGCGGCGTCAATCACCGCCTTGTAGCCGGCGAGGTTCGATTGCGAGGAAAGGACATCCATCGACTGCGCGCGCGTGATGCGCGGCATCAGGTCCATGGCGAATAGCACGACGCCGCCCCGCGCGGCGGCGGCGAGGACATCGAGCGCGCCGTGCGGCGAGACGATGGCCGCGATTTTCTGGCCGCGGGCGAAGCGTTCCATGT
>JBGSNB010000571.1:0-6840 GCA_041739835.1 Parvularculaceae bacterium
GATGCCGCGATCGAGCAGACGCGAGATTTCCTCCTCGCCATGCAGCGCGAGGTCGGCGCCGTGCATGCAAAGGGCGGCACCGTCAGGCAGGCGTTCGCGGCGGCGCACGCGGCCCTGTCGCCGAAATTCGGCGAATGGCCGATCTTTGAGCACTGCATGCCTTTTAACGTCCAACGCCTTTGGGACGAATATTCCGGCATCGACTGGCCAGTGATCTGGACCGCCGAGCGGGATCGCGACGTCTGGGCGAAGCTTCAGGGGTGAGCCGCCGCCGCGATGATGAAGACCGATCATATTCCGGTCTGGAAGGAGTACGGTTACTCGCCGCGCGCCGACAAGCGACCGCGCGAAACTCTTGAGACGCTGATTGTCGGCGGCGGCCCGATCGGCCTCGCGCTGGCGCTTGATCTTGGCCGCAAGGGGCGGAAGATCACCGTCCTCAATGCGCTTTCCTTTATTCCGCGCGGCTCGAAAGCAATTTGTTTTTCGAAGCGCTCGCTTGAGATTTTCGATCGCCTTGGCGTCGGCGAGCGGCTGCTGGCGAAAGGCGTCGTCTGGGAGAAGGGCAAAGTCTTCTGGAAGAGCAACCCGGAACCGATTTACGAATTCGACCTGCTGCCGATCAAGGACCAGAAATTTCCGGCCTTCATCAACATCCAGCAATATTACGTCGAGGAATATCTGCTCGACGAAATCGAGAAACTTGAAAACATCGACGTGCGTTGGCGGCATGAGGCCGTCGGCGTGACGCAGGGACCGGAGGGCGTCCTTGTCGAAGTCGAAACGCCGGAAGAGCGTTACTCGATCGACACGCTTTATGTCATCGCCTGCGACGGCAGCAGGTCGCCCGTTCGCACCATGCTGGGCCTTGATTTCGCCGGTCGCGTTTTTGAGGACAATTTCCTGATCGCGGACGTGAAGTTCAAGCAGCAACGGCCGGCGGAACGCTGGTTCCATTTCGATCCGCCCTGGCCTGGCGCATCAAGCCTCATTCACAAGCAGCCGGACGGCGTCTGGCGGCTGGATTTTCAACTCGGCTGGAATATCGACAAGAAGGAGGCTGTCAAACCTGAAAATGTTGCGCCGTTTGTGCGCGGCCTTCTTGGCCCGGACATCGACTACGAATTCGAGTGGCTTTCCGTCTATACGTTCCAGTGCCGGCGCATGGAGCGCTTCCTCCATGACCGCGTCATTTTCGCCGGCGACAGCGCGCATCTGGTGTCGCCCTTCGGCGCGCGCGGGTGCAATGGCGGCCTTCAGGACATCGACAACCTCGCCTGGAAGCTCGTTCGCGTGCTCAATGGGACATCGCCGCCTTCGCTTCTCGATACCTATGATTCAGAAGCGACCACGGTGGCGGATGTCAATATTCTCAACTCGACCCGATCGACCGATTTCATGACTCCCAAGACGAAAACAGCGAAGATTTTCCGCGATGCGGTGCTTGAGCTCGCTCGCGACTATTCCTTTGCGCGGCCATTCGTCAATTCCGGGCGATTGTCGCAAGCAGTTCCCTATTCCGACTCGCCGCTATCGAGTGCCGATGAAGATGACTTCAAGGCCGGGCCGGCGCCTGGTGCGCCAGCCATTGATGCGCCGCTCGGCAATGGCGGCTGGCTGTTGTCCCGCCTTGGCGAAAGGTTCAAGCTGCTCCAGTTCCCGGAAAGCGATGACGGCGCTCGGAGCTTGATCGCCGATGACGGCGCGCTCGACGTCATTCGCGTGAGCGCCCGCGACCAGCTCGCCTGTGAGCGCTATGACGCATCCGGCGGCGGCGCCTATCTCATACGGCCGGACCAGCATGTCGCGGCGCGCTGGCGTCGGCCGACCGCTGGCGCAAACCGCGAGGCCCGCATCCGCGCCACCGGCGGGAAAGGACTGTGATGACGCTCAAATTGACCCCGAACGCGCCGGCGCCGGACGAGATCTACGAGGCGATCATCACCATGCATGACGGCCTCGACGACGAGGCGAGCGCCAGGGTCAATGCGCGCCTGATCATGATCTTGGCAAACCATATCGGCGACGCCGCGGTCGTCAGGGAAGCTGCGCGAATCGCACGCGGCGCCTGACTGACGCGTCATACAGCATGGCGAAGAACCGGTTCAGTCGAGGCCTTGATCCATCGTGATCGCCGGCGCCTTGGCGCAGTCGCCGACAGGCTTGGCCGGAACCCCTGCGACGGTGCAGCCGGCCCTGACCGAGTGCAGCACGACGCTGCCGGCCGCGACTTTCGCATTCTCGCCGACCTCGATATTGCCGAGCACCTTGGCGCCGACGCTGATCAGCGCGCCCTTGCGAATCTTCGGATGCCGGTCGCCGATTTCCTTGCCGGTTCCGCCGAGGGTCACATTCTGCAGGATCGAAACATCATCCTCGATGATTGCGGTTTCGCCGATGACCACCCCCGTCGCGTGATCGATGAAAACGCCTTTGCCGATCGTCGTCGCCGGATGAATGTCAACCTGGAACAGTTCCGACATGCGGCTTTGAAGGTACAGCGCCAGCGGTCGGCGATCGTGCCGCCACAGCCAATTCGCGACGCGCTGCGTCTGCAGCGACAGATAGCCCTTGAAGAACAAAAACGGCTGGACATATTCGTGACAGGCCGGGTCGCGTTCGAATACCGCAAGGATATCCGCAAGTCCGGCTTCAACGATTGTCGGCTCATCGCGATAGGCTTCAAGACATACGTCGCGCCAGAGCATCGCGCTCATATCCGCGTCGGCGACTTTTTGCGCGATGCGATAGGAGAGCGCATCCTCAAACGACTGATGGTTGAGGACATTCGCGTGCAGGAAACTCGCAAGCGCCGGCTCGCGCGATGCGGCGGCCGCAGCTTCGACCCGCATGCGCGGCCAGGTCTGGTCGCGCGACAGTCTCAAGATCGTGGATACGCTCATCGAGAGCTCCTATTTCGCGGCGCCGAGGATCAGCCGCGCGGGCGCTTCGGGCAATCGCCCGGCCGCGGCCAGCGCCCTCGCCTTCAGCACCATAATTATAGTCATGGAATCACGAATGTCGCCTTTGAGCACCATTTCGTGAAGCTCAGAAAACCTGACCGTCCTGTGATCGAGCACTTCGTCGCCATCCGGGTTTGGCGTCCCCGCCTCCATCCCCCACGCCAGAAAACAGACGGCGCGTTCGTCGGTTACCGAGTTGGAAAGATCGAACGCGCCCATTTCCAGCCAATGCCGGGCGCGAAATCCCGTTTCCTCGGCAAGTTCGCGTTCGGCCGAAACGCGCGGATCGACGCTGAGCTTGCCGCCCCCTTCGGGGACCTCCCAGCTATAGGCGTCATGCGGAAAGCGGTGCTGGCCGACCAGCCGCACGGTCCCGTCATCGAGCAGCGGCAGGACGCCGACCGCGAGATTCTTGAAGTGAACGACGCCATATTGGCCGGGCGCGCCATTGGGCCTGACGACACGGCAATCCGTCACGGTGATCCACGGATTGTCGTAAACCGTCGCTTCCGTTTCAACCGTCCACGGACCAATTTTCCTGCCGGCGCGCCCGCTCACCCGGTCGCCTTTTTTCTGACCGGAACCGGCAACTGGCAAATGTCGAGGTGACCCGCGCGGAAATGAAAGAAGCTCTCCGGCCGATTGCGCCTCGCCTCGGCGTAGGCGGCGAATGCCGGGCGCGCGCTGTCGAGAATCTCCCATGCGACGCGATCGCTCTCGGGAATGTCCGCAGCGACGCGGAATGAAATGATCTTTTCACCCAGATCGTCGACTTTTGACTGAGGCGGTGCAACGCGGCGGAGCGCTTGAAGGTGTTCCATGCCGTCGATGACGCGACCGAATACCGACAGATTTCGGTCAAGGTATCGCTGCGGCTGAAGCGCCACATAAAACTCCGTCGACGCCGTATCGCGCCCATCCTCCCGGCCGAAGGCGAAAGCGCCCGCGCAGTGCAAATGCCAGTACGTTCCCGCCCTCTCGTCATGGCCGGCGGGCATGCTGGCGACGAAGCCGGATTGCGACGCGAAACCGTCAACATCCGGAAGCGCCGCAAATGCGACATCGGCGGCGGCGGTCTCGAATTCCGCCTTCATCTGCTTTTTCGCCGTGCGGATCTTTTTCTCGCTGAACGGGTCGCCGCCCTGCGCGACAAAGCCGTCAATCACGCGATAGAAGGACAAGCCGTCGTAAAAACCCTCGCGCGCCAGTTTCTTCACCTGTTTGACGTGATTTGGCGCCAGCGCCGGCGATAGAGCGATCGTCACCATTCCGCGCTCCAGCTCGATCACGAGCGTCTCTTCCGCCGGGATCAACCGCCAGTCTTCGGCAGTCGTCTCCGCGAGGACCTCCGCCGCCGCCTTCCTGCCCTCAAGCGCATCCGCCAGGGCCGGCGACGCCGCTAGCGCCGCCGCACATAAAATCATGATACGGATCATATATCGCTCCTTATCCCCGGCCCCGATAGGCCGGGACGCCCGTATCCGGGATCCACAAACCCTTTGGCGGCTCGCCAGTCTGATAAAAGACGTCGATCGGAATTCCACCTCGCGGATACCAATAGCCGGCGATCCTGAGCCAGTGCGGTTTCGCCGCCGCGACAATGCGATGCGCGATCGCCAGCGTGCAATCCTCGTGGAAAGCGCCGTGATTTCGGAAAGACGACAAGAAAAGTTTCAGCGATTTCGATTCAACCAGCTTTTTCGCGGGCGCGTAATCGACGACGAGATGCGCAAAATCGGGCTGGCCGGTCACCGGGCAGAGCGAGGTGAACTCCGGCGCCGTGAAGCGTGCGAGAAAGAGAGCCCCCGCCTGCGGGTTTGCGACCGTCTCAAGCACCGCAGCGTCAGGCGACGCTGGCGTGTCAGTCACCCTCCCGAGTTGACGCAGCGAGGGCTTCGCGGCGCCCTTGGGGGCAACGAGCCGCCGGGACGCCGGCTTGCCGCCGCGCTTTTTCGTGTCGTCGATCATTCGCCGCCTTTCTCAGTCCCCGACCCGGACCCCGTGGTATCGGGGCCGCCGCACCCCGTAAAGCGCGGGCGGTCCCGCCCGCGCGGCAATGGGGCGCTGAACGCCGCTTCGGCGATGGACAACCATCTCGCCCTTGCCTATAAGCCGCCGCTTCGGAAAGCGGCCAACCCGCTGACCCAGCGCCCAGGTAGCTCAGTTGGTAGAGCAGCGGATTGAAAATCCGCGTGTCGGTGGTTCAATTCCGCCCCTGGGCACCAGTTCATTCTAAGTTATTGTTTTTTTTAATATAATTTTGTCCCACCACTCGTTATGTCTTTCCAGATGCATGTCCCACCGACAGCTAGCGTTCTGAAATCGTTAGGATTGCGAATCCAAATTCGGAATCGAACCGGCGAAGCCGATTGTTGGTGAAAATACTCGTGGTCGAAACGAGTTCACTTGCAAATGAGCGCGCAAGTTTCGGGCAATACGCAGAAGTTGTTTTGGGAGAGTACGCACAGCCGCGCTGTCATCGCGTCGTGTCCTTTCCGCCCCGCCATCCGGAAGGGAATAACAAACAAAGCCGCGCGAAACGCGCGCCCTTATCCCGCCCAAAGGGCGGGCACGCGGAAGGGATCGTCACCGACAGGCGAAGACGGGAAATTCAGGCATTGAATTTTTCGATTCCGGGCGTGCTCGCGCGCCGAGAGCCCGCGCCGACAGGCGGTCGCCCATTACAAAGACCAAGGGGCGTGTGAAAATTGAGCTTGGCCAACCAGAGGCTGGACACGCTATTCTCCCGTCGCCTGCTGACAGTGAATCGCCGGAAATTCCACCCGATCAAATAAGAGTGGTGATGTACAAAACCTCACGATAGGGTGTTACTCGTCGCGAACGTGAAGCCTGGAATATTTCCAGCCGACTGGCCCAACACCAGGTAGCCGCACATCCAACCAGAATGTTGCTCCCATTTCGGCTGCACCTTCGGGCTTCGTCAGCCAACATACGAAATCGTCAAGTCCCTTCTCACGCTTCCAAAAAATATCAAACATCCGGCCGCCTCAGGCGAGGCCGAGCAAGACGACGGTCGATTTTGATTTTCCGGTCTTACTGAAGTGCGACGCCCGCAAAACTCAAATCCACTCCAACCGCCACGACGACGGCCACCGCCCGGAATTCGCCCACTCTGCATTTCGTTTTGCGTAATATACCATTGTCGCAAGCCACTCTTATTCTCTGCAGCGGTGGGGCGTAGAGAGCTCACAACGAGTGCTGTCAAAACCGTCGCCTTTTGAGAGTTTTTTGAGAATGCCCAAGACCGCGCCCCAATCGCCGGCCGACAAGAGGCTTTTCGCGGAGGTGCGCATAGCGCTAGCGGCGGCGCGCGGGTCACCAACCCGGCTTGCGGAAGAGGTTGAACGCGGCCGCGCGTCGGGCCTCACCGGCGCTGAAATCAAAGCCAATTTTGTAGGAAAAAGTTTTGACGCGCGCGCGCATGAAGCCATCAGGTTCGCCTTGGCTTGCTGCGACGTCGATTCCCCCAACAAGCCTCGAGAATTCGATTCTGCCAAACGCGCCGGCCTCAAAGAGATCGACCTTGCCGCGATTTCCGCTCTTGCAATCGAATTTACGATTATTGCGCCAGCGTCAAAACCGAATGACGGAGATCGAACATGATGGCGATCACGGCTTACAACTCGCGCCGCACGGTATCGAGAGGTCGATCGTTTGGAATCGCCTGCAAAGCGCAGTCACTCGCCCAACAAAGGATGGCGCGCATCCAACAGAGAAGATCAACTCATTTGGCGGCAATTGCCAAACTCATGTTACTGGCAGACAGCGACAGCCAAAAAGGCAATCGACCGCTCTCTTTTCGCGACGCCATCTTGCACCAGGGGCTCGTACGGGGATCCTTTTCGGCGGTCGACGT
>JBGSNB010000594.1:0-12704 GCA_041739835.1 Parvularculaceae bacterium
AGGATTATGCCGCGCCCAGTTGACCGGCCCCGGCTGCTGCTCGATCACCTGCCAGCGTCCGCGGCCGCAGGCCCGATAGAGATCGTGATGGAACGCCGCGATGTCGGGATGTCCCTGGCGCATGTAGCGCGTCTTGTCTTCGTCCGGGAACGGAGAAACATCGAGAAAGCCGAGGGGGTAGCTGTCCCAGGCGGCGACATCGAGATCCGCGGCGACGGCGAAATGATCGAAATCGAAGAAGAATCCCATGAAATTATGCAAGATTGGACGGCCCGGAGACAGCCGACGGATAATGTCGGTTTGCATCCGGTTATAGGCGACGACCTGATCCGATGAGAAACGGCTGAAATCGAGGACATGCGACGGATTGGCTTCGGTGACAGTCAGATGAGGCGGGTCGACTTCATCGAAGCCGCGATACTCCTGACTCCAGAAGACGGCTCCCCAGGCGTCGTTCAACGCTTCAATCGCGCCATAGCGCGCGGCGAGCCAAAGTCGAAAGGCGCAGGCTGCTTCCGGCGAGTAGGAACGCACCGTATCGTGGCAGCCATATTCATTGTCGGTCTGCCACTGCGTCACCGCTTGATGGCGTCCGTAGCGCGCGGCGATCGCTTCGACGATGCGCGCGCTTTCTTCGCGATAGCGACGCGACGAGAAACAATAATGACGGCGCGAGCCGAATTTGCGCGGGCGACCCAGCCGGTCATAGGCGAGGATGTCGGGATGGGCGTCGACCAGCCATTTCGGCGGCGTCGCGGTTGGAGTCCCGAGAACGACGCCGAGCCCGGCGTTCCCCAGCGTATCGATCGCTCGGTCGAGCCAATCGAAAGAAAATCGTCCGGGCGAGGGCTCCAGCCGACTCCACGCGAATTCTCCGATCCGCACCTGGCGGAGCCCGATTGACGCCATTCGCGCCGCATCCTGCGACCAAAGGCTCTCGGACCAATGTTCAGGGTAGTAACAAACGCCGAGGCGCGGGATGGCGGGCGACATCTGGGGCTTTCAACGAATTGTAACCACCCCGACTCTATCGCGTATCGGCGCCGCCACAACCCGTTTCGACGACTCAAAAGTTCACGCGAACAGAAATCGAATAGCGCCTGCCGACGGGATCGTAATATTCAGACGCGAAGTTCGGAATTTCGTTGAAGGCGGTGATCGCCGGCTCTTCGTCCGTGAGATTCTGGACGCCGGCCTGAACATAGGCTTGATCTGACACGTTCAACCGCGCCGTCAAGTCGAGGTAAAGAGCCGCCGGGATTTGAGCCTCTGGCCGGTCGATCCTTGCGGTTTCGGCGCGCCCGCGACGACTGGCGAATGCGACAAGGCTCCACGGGCCGGCGTCGACGCCGGCCGAGAGCAGCGTCCGGTGCCGAGGATAGTCGACAAGGCCGGTCAGGTCATGTTTGCGGCCCAAGCCATTTGTGCGTTCGACCCTGTCGGTATAGGTGTGGAGAGCGCTTGCCCATAGCCGATCAATGAAACCTAGCCGATCCGGCTCAATCGCGTAGCGCATTTCAAGATCGAGGCCGCGCCACCGCAAGCCGCCCTGATTGACGAGCATCGAATCGAAACGGACGATCTGCTGCGTGATCGTATCGCGTGCGATCAACGGCGCGTTGGTCCGCGGATTGAAGCCGCAAGTCGGCGACGAGAAGTCTGGACTTGAGTAGCATTCATGTAGAGATTGCTCGTTCGCGTCAATTGCATCATCGATCTTGATATCCAGCCAATTCGCGCTCAGGAACAGCCTGCCGGGAAATCCGGAAATCAGTTCATGCGGCGAGAATGCAAGACCGTAGGCTGCGCTGCGCACCTCTTCCGGCTCAAGCTCCGGATTGCCCAAAAGAGCAAATGAAGCGATCAAAGACGTTTGGCTGAATCCGGGCGCGACGCCGAGCGGGCCGGCGCTTGAACAATTTTGCGCCACGATCGGCTGTGCGGCGGGATCGACGCCGTCGCAAGGATCAGCGAACGGCATTTCGAGGCTGCCGTCTTGATTATGCAATTCGATCAGGTTTGGGGTCCTTTGACCGATGTGGCGGCGCGCGAAGACTGATATTCCGTCGACCGGGCGCCAGTCGACTGCCGCCTCGAAGTTCGTGGCGAAGTCGAACGACGAAGACTGGGTCGCGCGGAACGCAAGCGAGCCGTCGATTTCGCCCGGCAGAGGGCCAGCGCTCGCCAGCGTCGCGTCAAAGCCGGCGCCGCCCTCGATCGTATTGATCCTGCCGCGATTATCCGTACTTGGAAGAATGCCGACGGGCCGCACGCCATCCGGTGTAGGATCGCGGTCGTCAAGGACTTCCCGCCTGAAAGATAGCGTCGACCAGAACTCGCCGCCATGAGACTCGCTGAATGAAAAGTCCCTCGCAAATGCCGCCAAGACCTCATTTTCCGTGATCGAGGTGATGCGCTTGAGTTCGGGAATGGTGATGAAAGCCAGCGCGTCATCCGAGATCGAAGGCGTCGAGAAGAAATCGACCAATGCGCATCCCGGCGACGCGGCGCAACCGACCGGGTCCAACGCTGTTTGAAGTCGGTCCTTGTCGATGCGGTTGGTGTCTCGAGTGACGACGCGGTTCTGCGAGCGTCTGTATGTAAGTGAGAGCGAGCCCCAGGCGGCGTCCTCTCTTTCGATGCCGCCTGCGATGTCGATGGAACGTCGGTCGATGGCGTCTCGCCTCGGACCAAGCTCGGAATAACGGTGATCGAATATCACCGCCGATGCGCTTCCGCCGAAATTCGTCGTCACATAATCACGTATGGACTGGGGCAGGGTCGGATTGTCGAGCGGAATGACAGCGGCATCGCCGGTCACTTGATCGATCCCGCGAAATCGCGAAGTCGGAAGCGACGCGAGTTGGTTCTCGATCGCCGAAACGCCGACATGCGCTTCCGCAAAGGCGCGCCATCCGTCGCCAATTTCGCGGTTAAACGACATCATGCCGAGGATTCGATCGTTGGGCAGCGTCAGCGCCTGTTCGCCCAGCCAATTGTACAATTGATCGAGACGGCCGTCATAGGGAGTAACCGTTCCGTCAGAATTGGGGATGAGACTCGATACAGTCGGCAAACCGACGGCGCTGCCGTCGGAAAGCAGGACGCCGCTGACTGCGCCGCGATCAGTCGTTGAACTGCCGCTGAAACCCGGCAAGAACATGCCGACTCCCATCGGCGCCCGACGGCCGTTAAGCGCGAACCCATAGGGCACGGCGCTCGCTTCCCTGTCCGCGCCGACAAGCCCCTCTACCCGCGTCACCGCAAGGCCGATCGTCAAATTGCCGAAGCCGTCAAATGTTCGGCCGGCCAGCGCATGCAGGGCCAATTGTTCGCGATCGCCGCGTTCGGAAATACCCGCCTGAAGTCCGGCCTCGACGCCCTCGAACGAGGAGCGCATCACGAAATTAATTGTTCCAGCAACTGAGCTCGGCCCATGCCGTGCGCCGCCAGGGAGGCTCTGGACCTCGATGCGTTCCAGAAACGGTTCGGCGATCGAGTTAAGGTCGACGCCCCCGATATCGCCATTGCCGCCTGTCATCAGTGCGCGCCTGCGGCCGTTGACAAGGACCTGCGTGCGTTTTGGATCAAGGCCGCGAAGATCCGCGAGACTGATGCCGGCGGTCGCGCCGAGGAGCGCCGTATTCGCCGGCGTGAAGGACGCGAGCGATTGCGGCAGATCATAGATCGCTTCGGCCGGGCTTGTGACGTTCAAGAACGCCAGATCGTCCGCATCAATCTGGAAAAGTCGCTTCGAGCCCGCGGCGGCGCCGTCAACCTGCGCCGTTCCCATGACGAGGATCGTGTCGACGATCGGCTCTTGCGGCGAAAGGCGGTCAACGACGCGCGCAGAATCGCTATCCGGATCTTGCGGCGCCTCGGTAATCGCATAAGTGCCTGACCCCATCTTGTGCAGGCGAAGGTTGATCGCCTCAAGTTCGCTTTGCAGGACGCGCTCGGGCGATGCCGCCGGGTCAACCGCGCGGATGGATTTGCCGGCGACCAGCCGGCTGTCGAAGATGAACGCAAATCCGCGACTGCGTCGCAACTGGTCGAGAATTTCCTCAAGCGGAAAGATCGGAACGCCAAGGCCGCGCGCCGCCCCGTCCGGCAAGGCCGTTGCGACAATTGTCTCTTGATCTTCATCGTCACTCGCATGGGCGATCGGCGCGAACGTGATTGCGGTCGCGCAAGCCAGCACACGGAAGATCGCATTCGTCTTCATTGGCCCTCGGTTCGATTCAGGATCGTTCGCGCGGGCTCGTCGGCGCTGGCGAGATTGAAGATGAGTTTCAACGCATCGATCGCCAAGGCGCGATCACGGATGTCAAACTCGCCGGTGACGGGAAGATCGGAGAGACTCTGGTCGCCAAGGACGATCGGCGTTTCAAAATAGCGGTTCAGCGACATGATGACGTCGCCAAGCGGCTCTTCCTTGAACCTCGCCTTGCCGTTGCGCCACGCAAAGACAAGGCTGGCGTCGTACCGCATGACGCCGCTTGTCCGGCCATCGGCGCCGATCTCGATCGTGTCGCCGGCAAGAAGCGTTGCTTGCGCGCCGCTCCTCGGAGCAACCTCGACGACGCCGGTCAGGACGTGCACGCTGGACCGATCTTCAAATGCTGCAATGCTGAAGGATGTGCCTGTTACGAAAATATCGGCGTGTTTCGTCCCGACAATGAACGGCCGCGCCAGATCTTTTTCGACATTGAAGAAGACTTCTCCCCCGGCTAATTCGATCGCTCGCGCCGATCTCGTGTAATCGACTTCGACCCGGGACGCGGTATTGAGTTCGATCCTGCTGCCGTCCTCGAGAGCGACAACCTCCGACTGTCCTATCCCGGTTTCATAAGCGGCTGGCGCCCGCGCCCGAAAATCCGAGCCGAAGAGCGTCATGACGGCGCCCACCGCGATGACCGCCACCGTCGCCGCCATCGATGCAAGACGCCAATTCGAATTGGCGCGCTTTGCTGTTTCGGCGTGAAGCTGCTCCTCGAAATCGCGCGCCAACAATTCCTGGCCCGCGAGATCGGCCTGCAGCAGCAGCGCCTCCGCTTTCGCGAAAGCCGCGCTGTTCGCCGGCGCGGCCGCAAGCCATATTTCGAAATCGCGCCGCTCATCGGGATTCATCGACCCCGACATTCGCCGCGCGATCCAACGCAGCGCCGCTTCGTCGGGCGGCAAGCCGCCATATTCCTGATTGTGCCTCTGATGCATTTTGAACTCTTTTTTTCTTTTTGTTATTACGCACTCAGCGCCGGGTGCGCCTGTTCGACAGGCTCACGACATTTTGCGGACGACCGGACTCCTCGGCCGCAAGACGCAACGCTTTCAACGCCGCAATGATATATTTTTCGACGCTGCTCTCGGAAACGCCAAGGATGACGGCGATCTCGCGATAGGTCTTTTCCTCGAACCGGCTGAGGACGAAGGCGCGACGCGCTTGTGCAGGCAAAGAATCGATCGCCCTCAGCGAAGCTGCGATTTCCTCGCGCGTCACAGCGCTTGTTTCCGGCGAGGGCGCGGTGCTGGGCACAAGTTCGATTGCGCGTTCGTTCAACTCCGACGCAGGGTCGATTTTCAGCGACCGCATGCGTTTGCGGGCCCGGAATTCATTTGCGGCGAGATTGGCGGCGGTCTTGAAAATCAGCGCCTGCAGATTGTCGATCGGCTGCGACTGCGCATATCGCCAGACCCGCAGATAAGCGCTCTGCGCGATATCGCGCGCCGTTTCGACGTCCCCGAATTTCTGGGCCAGCCACCGGACAAGCATTCGGTCGTTGCGCCGAATAGCTTGATCGACGGCATCGCCGTCCGCGATCTCAGACGAGCCGCCGCCCTGATTGACCTGGTCCTCCACGCGCACACCTTCTTATTGCGGCCCGGCAATTCAGCCGCGCCGAGTAACGCCTACGCCGATCGATCCCTTCCGCATCCCGCCTCGATTTTTGTTTGAGGGGTTTTTGTGCGGCGGTGTCTGATCACCGTGACGTCGATGGTGAGCCCGTCGATAGTCCTCCAGTTAAACTGGTCGGAATGCGTGCAAGGCATTCCGACCGTTTTTTGGACCCTAGCGTTCCCACAGCCTCTGGCGCAACGGTCGCGAGCGGATGATTTGTTGCATTTTTGCAACAGTCATGAGCGTTGCCCCTGGATGGCGGGAGTTTCGGCGGCCCCGCTATCGCGCGCACGCTGTGAAGCATGGGGGGCAACACGGGCGGGTCCCGTGTGACCGAGATTGAAGCAATCTAGCAACCCGCCCGCCAGCTACGCGCCCGCAATTTCTTCTTGCTGCAAAATCGGCGGCCCGCTGGCGCAGGCCTCCCGCAATTGCGGGAATTCTCCTGCGACTTCCTGCATTTTTATTGACTATGGAGTTCAACGCGGCAATCCGCGCCGGGAGGGGGGGAAGCAACAATGGGGCGACGCCGCACAAGGCTCGAAGATCACGCGAGATCGGCGGCCTCTCGACCGTGACCATCTCGCGCGCTGAATGACAGCCCGAATATTAACCAGGAAACCAAGCGGCGCATATGGCGCCTGGTGCAAGAGCGCAATTAGTCGTTTCAGCCGTCCATGCCGGCGATCCGCTCCGGCGTGATTTCCAATAACGTCATCGTCATCCCGACGTCGCCGCGAGATCGATTGCGACATGGTGATCTCGCATCTTGCTCCCAAAAATTACGAAGGCCCGTCGGGACTTCTCTCGACCAATCGCGCCGACGGCATCATTTCTCTGCCGGAGCCATCTGCATGACCGGTTCAATCTGCTTACGGAGGAAGAAGGCCGTGTTGTCGTTTTGAGGCGCGGACCCGCCAGGCCAAGAATATCGCTCGATCGCCAGCGACAATTTCTAGGGCGACAATCGCGCGACAAGTCACCTCATCCGCTTCGGCCGCAAGCGCATCGCCTTCCTTGGAAACTTTGACAACCCCGAAATCTATCAGCGCCAACAAGGCTACGGCGCGGCGCTGAAAGCGGCGCGTCGCGCTTTCGATGAAGCGCTTGTCTCGCCCGCGAATTTCGAAACCGAGCTCATCGTGCGCGAGTCTTGCGGATTATGAGGTCTCAAGCTGCCGCCAGACGGCCCGACCACGCCGGCATTGTCGCCGGCGGCGTCACGACATTTTCTCCGACTCCGATATTCTCGCGGATGGCCGACCGCAGCGTCGGCGTCCAGTCGACGCCCGTCAGACAGCTGGCGCTCTATGTGACCATCTACAGCGCGATCCGCATGGCGGCCGATCTGCCAGAGAATTATGAAAAGCGTCCGGACGCACGCCAATTGATCAAGGACGTCCCCGCCGACTGGGAGGGAATGGTCGGCGTCTCCGCGGAGGTCGGCGATTATGCCGCGATTGCACGCAAGGAGCGGGACGGAACCGCTGATACCTCGGCGTCGTCACCGATGAAAAGGCGCGCAAGCTTGACCTGCCGCTTTCCTTCCACGACGATCGCCGCGCCTATGTCGAGGAAATCGATCGCGATGGCATGCGCGCGGATTTCGATCGCGATCCCTATGACATCGTCATCGAACCGCGCGACATGAAAAAGGGCGACCGGCTCGCCCTTGCGCTCGGGCGCGGCGCCGCCGCCGCTGTCCGCTTCAGGCCGAAATAGCGCAGGTCACGTTGCTCTGGTCGATCGAGACCGTCATTGTGACCGGCTTCGGATTTGGACTTATGGCGCTCGGCGTCGGTCGATCCTGCCTGCGAAAGCCGGCGCCGAAGACGAGGTCGCCCATCTGAAAGTTGTTTCCTTTGCGGCCGGCGCGGGCTTTAATGCCGGCGCTGCGGTCGGCGCCGCGGCCCTGGCTGAAATTTGGGCGTTTTACTGGTGATCGATGGCGGATAGCGCGGCAGGGAGGCAAGGGGCAGGCGCGGGCGGCGCGCCGCCGCAATTACTGCCGGTGACAGCGTTTGACCTTGTCGTATTTGGAGCGGCAGGCGATCTGTCGCTGCGCAAGCTGCTTCCGTCTTTGTTCCATCGTTGGCGGGACGGGCAGATACCGACGGCATCCCGGATCATAGGCGCGTCACGGACCGCGATGGACGATTCGGCGTTTGCGGCGCTGGCGCTGGAGAGTTTTCGCAGATTCCATCCGTCCGAACGCATCGAAGAAGATGAGTGGCGGGAATTCGCGAAACTGCTGCGTTATGTCGAGCTTGACGCGGCGAACGCGGACGCGGATTGGCCGTCGCTCGCCTCAAAACTCGCCGGCGATGCGGAGAAGCAGCGGGTGTTCTATCTTGCGTTGCCTCCCTCGCTCTATGGTGAGGTCTCGCGGAATATCGCGGCGGCGGGCCTCAAGTCGCCGGGCGCGCGTATCGTGCTCGAAAAGCCGATCGGCAAGGACCTCGCGAGCGCGCGGGCGATCAATGATGCGGTCGGCGCGGTGTTTGAGGAAGACGCGATCTTTCGCATCGATCATTACCTCGGCAAGGAGACGGTTCAGAACCTGATCGTGTTGCGATTCATGAATTCGCTTTTCGAGCCGGTGTGGAACGCCAACGCCATCGATCATGTCGAGATCACAGTCGCCGAGTCGATCGGGTCAGGCACGCGGGCGAGCTATTACGATACGGCGGGCGCTCTGCGCGACATGGTGCAGAACCATTTGCTGCAGCTTCTCTGCCTTGTCGCGATGGAGCCGCCGCTTGACCTCGAAGCCGATACGGTGCGCGATGAGAAGATCAAGGTGCTGCGCGCACTGCGGCCGATCAATGAGGTGACGATCCGCCAAACCAGCGTGCGCGGCCAGTACGGCAAGGGCGCGTCGAACGGCGAGGTCGCAGCGAGCTATGCCGAAGAACTTGGGCGGGCGAGCGGGACCGAGACTTTCGTCGCGTTGAAGGCGCATATCGACAATTGGCGCTGGAAGGGCGCGCCGTTCTACCTGCGGACCGGCAAGCGCATGGCCGGGCGGCGCTCCGAAATCATCATCCAGTTCAAAGATGTTGCGCATGCCCTTATCAATAGCGGTTCGGAGAGGTTGCCGCCGTCGCGGCTGGTCATCCGCCTGCAGCCGGATGAGGGGATGAGCCTGTTGCTCGTCACCAAGGAGCCGGGACCGGGCGGCATGCGCCTTCGTTATGTGCCGCTCAATCTCTCTTATGCCGACGCTTTTTCGGCGCGCTATCCCGACGCCTATGAGCGCTTGCTGATGGCGGTGGTGCGCGGGGATCTGGCGCTGTTCATGCGGCGCGACGAAGTCGAAGCGGCGTGGAAATGGGTCGATGGAATTCTCGCGGCGTGGGAGGCGGACGCAACGCCGGCGCACGCCTATGCCGCGGGGACCGACGGACCGGTGCAGGCGGCGATGCTTCTTGATCGCGACGGGCGCGCGTGGTTCGATGGCGTTTAGGCCTGACCTCATCGCCTTCGCCACGCCCGAGGCGATGGCGGCACGCCTCGCCGACCTTGTGGCGATAGCGCTTGATCGTGGCGTCGCTGCGCAGGGGCTGGCGACGATCGCGCTGTCTGGCGGCGCGACGCCCGCAGCGCTCTATGACAGCCTCTCCCGCAAGGATGTCGATTGGGCCAATGTCGCAGCGACTTTGGTCGACGAGCGCTGGGTGGCTCCTGCGGACGCGGCGTCAAATGAAGGCTTCATCCGACGAACCTTTCTGAAAGACCGTGCGTCGGCGGCGCGTTTTGTCGGCCTGTGGGGGGCGGCGCAAAATGCTGAAGCGAGCGCAGTCGACGCAAATATTCGCATCGGCGGGCTAGTGCGTCCTTTCGAGGTTGTCATTCTGGGAATCGGCGCGGACGGCCATACGGCGTCCTGGTTCCCGCAGGCGCAGGGATTGGCGGCGGCGCTTGGCGAAAGTGCGCCGACGGTCGTTGCGATAAAGGCGAAGAAGAGCGCGGCGACGGGCGATCATGTCGAACGGCTGACCCTCAGCTTGCGGACGATTCGCGACGCGCGGCTCGTCGTGCTCATGATGACCGGCGAGGACAAGCGACGCGCTTTTGCGCGGGCCTGCGGCGAAGGCGGTGTTGACGACATGCCGGTGCGCGCCATCCTGCGCGCGCGGCCGGATATCTGGGCCTGCTGGGCGCCATGAGGAGAAGTCGATGGCGCGCTTGAACGCAACGCTTGAGAACGTGACGGACCGGATTCGCGCCAGGTCGCGCAGAACGCGCGACGCCTATCTGGCGCAGATGCGCGACGCGCCGCGCAACGGACCGCAACGCTCGAGCCTGTCGTGCGGAAATCTCGCCCACGCCGCCGCCGCCTGCTCGCCGGAGGACAAAAAACGCATCGCCAAAGGCGGCGGGCCGAATGTCGGCATCGTCACCGCTTATAACGACATGCTGTCGGCGCATCAGCCGCTCGGCGCCTATCCCGACATCATCAAGGCGGCGCTCAATGAGATCGGCGCGACGGCGCAGATCGCCGGCGGCGTGCCCGCGATGTGCGACGGCGTCACCCAGGGCATGCCGGGCATGGATCTGTCGTTGTTCTCGCGCGACGTTATCGCAATGGCGACCGCGGTCTCGCTGTCGCATAACGTCTTTGATGCGGCTTTGATGCTCGGCGTTTGCGACAAGATTGTGCCGGGCATGTTTATCGGCGCGGCGCGCTTCGGGCATTTGCCGATCCTGTTTCTGCCGGCGGGACCGATGCCGTCGGGGATCAGCAATGACGAAAAGGCGCGCGTGCGCCAACTTCATGCCGAAGGAAAGGCGAGCCGCGACGAACTCCTTGCCGCCGAAAGCGCGTCTTATCATTCGCCAGGGACCTGCACGTTTTACGGCACCGCCAATTCGAACCAGATGCTGATGGAGGTCATGGGCCTGCATCTGCCGGGCTCGGCCTTCGTCAACCCGGCGACGGCGCTCCGCGAGGCGTTTGTCCGCGAGACGGCAAAGCGCGCCGCGGCGACGACCGCGCTTGGCGGCGAGCACATCCCGTTTTGCGACATCGTCGACGAGCGGGCGATCGTCAATGCGATGGTCGGCCTGCATGCGACCGGCGGCTCGACCAATCACGCCATTCACCTGGTCGCGATGGCGCGCGCCGCCGGGATTGTCATCGACTGGACGGACTTCAGCAATCTGTCGGCGGTGACGCCGCTGCTGGCGCGGATTTATCCGAACGGCTCGGCGGATGTGAACGCCTTCCATCGGGCTGGAGGCATCGGCTTCGTCATTCGCGAGCTCCTTGATGCGGGCATTCTGCATGATGACGTGATGACCGCGATGGGGAAGGGTCTTCATCAGTATGCGGTCGATCCGGTGTTCGAGCGCAACGCATTGTCATGGCGGCCGGCGCGCGCGGCGAGCGGCGATCTGTCGATCTTGCGGCCGGTCGCCGATCCGGCGGCGCCCACCGGCGGGCTTGTGCTGCTCGACGGAAATATCGGGCGCGCGATCATCAAGGTCTCCGCGGTGAAACCTGAGCGGCGGATCGTCGAAGCGCCGGCGATCGTTTTCTCGTCGCAGAAGGACCTGATGGACCGATTCAAGGCCGGCGCGCTCAACCGCGACTTCATCGCAATTGTGCCGTTCCAGGGCCCCAAGGCGAACGGCATGCCGGAACTGCACAAGCTGACGCCGCCCCTGGGCGTGTTGCAGGACAAGGGCTTCAAGGTGGCGCTGGTCACCGACGGACGCATGTCCGGCGCGTCCGGAAAGGTTCCAGCCGCAATCCATGTCACGCCGGAAGCGCTCGACGGGGGCGTCATCGCCCGGATCCGCGACGGCGACATCATCTGTCTTGATGCGGAGGCGGGGACGCTCACTTTACGAGTTGACGCCGCGACCTTGAAGACGCGCGCGCCGGCGACGCATGACCTTGGCCAAGACCGCTGGGGGACGGGGCGCGAGCTTTTCGCCGGCCTTCGCGCGCTTGTCGGTCCGGCGGAACAGGGCGCGATGAGTTTCATGCTGGAGGAGCGCGGTGACTGAGCGCGTCCTCGTGGCTGATATCGGCGGCACCAATGCGCGCTTCGCGCTCGCCGCGATTGACGACGCCGTCGTCAGCATCGGCGCGATGCACGCCTTCCGCGCCGAAGATTATGAAACGATCCGCGACGCGGCGGACGCCTTTCTCGAGGCCGTGCAGGAAAAGCCGAACTCCGCCTGTTTCGCCGTCGCCGGTCCGATCACCGACGAGGTGGTCGAATTCACCAACTCGCCATGGGTGCTCGACATCGCGAAGGTGAAGAAGCAGATGAAACTCGGCCGGCTGCTCGCGATCAATGATTTTGAGGCGTTGGCCGCCAGCGTTCGTCATCTCGGCCCTTCCGACCTGGCGCCGATCAAGACGGGCGTTGCCGACGCCGGCGCGCCGCTGCTGGTGATCGGGCCGGGCACGGGGCTTGGTCAGTCGATCATCGTACCGATGGGCGCCCGTGACCGCGTCATTGCGACGGAAGGCGGCCATGTCGCTTTCGCGCCCCATGACGAGGAAGAAATTGAAGTGCTCCGCTTCATCGCGCGCGAGCACAAGCGAGTGTCGATCGAGCGGCTCCTCTCTGGACGCGGTCTTGTCAATATTCACCGCGCGCTTTGCGCTGTCGCCGGCACGCCGCGCGTTTCGCTGCAGGCGGATGAAATCTCCCGCGCGGCCCAGACCGGCGAATATCCGATCGCCTTGAGAGCGGTCGACATGTTTTGCGCGATCCTCGGCTCGGCGGCGGGCGACGCCGTGCTCGCGACCGGCGCGCGCGGCGGCGTCATCCTCGGCGGCGGCATC
>JBGSNB010000025.1:0-9440 GCA_041739835.1 Parvularculaceae bacterium
GCGCCTCGATGAGGCCCTCCTCGCGCTCCGCCGCCGCCAGCGCCTGGTCCACGACGATCGCCGCGTTCAGGCGATCGCGTTCGGCGATCAGCGCGTCTTCCATTGCGGTGCGTTCCGGCTTGGCGATCCCTTCGGGAACGACGACCGGCTGCGCCGACAATTTCGGAAATCCGCCGTCCTTTTCCTCGCGAAAGGTTTCGATGCGCTCGGCGATCGCGGGACTGACCGGCTGATCCTTCGCCAAATCTTCATATTTGACGATCCCGGGAGGCGCAAAACGCTGCAGACCACCGCCGCAGCCGGCGGACGCAAGCGCGGCGCATACCAGAAGATAAGCTTTTGCACCCATTGCGGGGCCACCCTATAAGCGGACCGACGCACCTAAACGCGAACCGAGGCCATGACGCAAGCCGATCAGCCGTCCGAACCGACGAAGCGCCCGCGCAAAAAGGCCGCAGCGCCCGAAAAGCAGGCGCCGCCGGCGCCCGCAGAGCCCGAATCCAAGAGCCTGATCGAAGATTTCGACGCGCTTTCCGAATATGTCGCCGACGTCACTGGCGCCAGCCAGGAGGTCGTTCGTGAATTTTTCGTCAAGCATGCCGACCACCCGGTCAAGATCGCGACCGGCCAGCATTCGCTCGATCCGCTGAATGTCGGCGAGTCCTTCAAGGAAATGATGACGGCGCTCGCGGCGGACCCCGGGACAGTGATGCAGCGCCAGCTGAACCTGTGGGGCGACTACGCCAAGCTGATGGCGACCATGGGCCGGCGCATGGCGGGCGAAGAGGTGAAAGCCGCCATCGAGCCCGAACCCGGCGACAAGCGCTTCGCGCACCCCGCCTGGCGCGAGAACCCGATGCTCGACTTCGTCAAGCAGTCCTATCTCACTTACGCAAAATGGCTGAAATCGACGGTGCATCAGCTCGAAGGCATGGACGAGCACGACAAGAAGAAAGCGGAATTCTACACCCAGCAATTTATCGACGCGATCGCGCCGACGAATTTCCCGGTGCTGAACCCCGAGGTCGTCGAAGAGACGATCGCGTCGAAAGGCGAAAATATCCTCAAGGGGATGAAGAACCTTATCGATGACCTTGATCGCGGCGACGGCTCGCTGTCGATCCGGCAGGCGGACCTCGAGCACTTCAAGCTCGGCGTCAATGTCGCGACGACGCCCGGCAAGGTCGTCTACCAGAACGAGATCATGCAGGTGATCCAGTATGATCCGGCGACGGAGGAAGTGGCGAAGCGCCCGCTGCTCATCTTTCCGCCCTGGATCAACAAGTTTTATATTCTCGACCTGCAGCCGGCCAATTCCTTCATCCGCTGGATGATTGAACAGGGTCGCACGGTGTTTGTCGTCTCATGGGTCAATCCGGGGCCCGAACTGAAACACAAAACCTTTCAAGACTACATCAGACAGGGTTGCTTCGAGGCGCTTGACGCCGTCGAACGGGCGACCGGCGAGTCGGAGGTCGACGCCATCGGCTATTGCATCGGCGGCACCATGCTGTCGACGGCGCTGGCCCTGATGGCGAAGCGCGGCGACAAGCGCATCCGGTCGGCGACGTTTTTCACCGCGCAGGCGGATTTCAAGGAGTCCGGCGACCTCCTGCTCTTCGTCGATGACGAGCAGCTCGACGCCATCGAGAAACAGATGGATGCGGCGGGCGGCGTTCTTGAAGGCCGCGCCATGGCGACGACTTTCAACATGCTGCGGTCGAACGACCTCATCTGGTCCTTCGTCATCGACAATTACATGAAGGGGAAGGACCCGGCGAAATTCGATCTTCTATACTGGAATTCCGACGCGACGCGGATGCCGAAGAATGTGCATCTTTTTTATCTTCGCGAATTCTACCAGCACAATCGCCTCGCCAAGGGCGAAATGGTCATCGACGGCGTCAGGCTCGACCTTGGCGATATCGATATTCCGATCTTCATGCAGGCGGGCGAGACCGACCACATCGCGCCGCATAATTCCGTCTACAGAACGGCGCGCTTGTTCGCCTCAAAGGACAAGGCCGACGTGACCTATATGCTCGCCGGCTCCGGCCATATCGCCGGCGTCGTCAATCATCCGGACAAGAAGAAATATCATCACTCGACGAACGAGGCGTTGCCGAAATCGCTCGACGACTGGAAGGAAGGCGCCGAACGCCATGCCGGCTCCTGGTGGCCCTACTGGATGGCCTGGCTGAACAAGGTCTCGCCGGGGAAAGTCCCGGCGCGTCGTCCGGGCGACGGCAAACTGGCGCCGATCGAGGACGCACCCGGCAGCTATGTGCAGGTGAAGTCGTAACGGAGGGGCCGGTCAGGGCGACGCTGGTGTCGGCGATCAACTCTTGATTCGGAATTCGGGCGGCGCAATTTCGGCCTCTGGCATTTGAGTTGCTGCCCGCGGATTCAACCGCCCTTGAACTGAGCGACGATTGCGGTCAATCGGAAGCCGACCCGATTGACCTCACATGCCCCTCGCCCCCTCCCTTCGCGTTTTCCGTCATCGCGCCTACGCCCATTACTGGGTGATGCGCCAATTGCTGTCCGGCTCTCGCCAGATGCAGGCGGTGGCGATCGGCTGGCAGGTCTATGATCTCGCGCGCCTGACGCGCCCGGTCGAGGAAGCGGCGCTCATTCTCGGCATGATCGGCCTCGCGCAGTTCCTGCCGGTGCTGCTGCTGTCGCTGGTCGGCGGACAGGCGGCGGATCGGTTCGATCGCCGATTGATCCTGATCGCCAGCAATTCCGGGCGCGTGCTCGCCGGGCTTGTCCTGGTCGCCAGCGTCTTCATGCCGGCGTCGCAGGCGCTGCCGACCGTCTTCGCGATGTCGGTCGTGATGGGCGCCGTCAACGCCTTTGCGCCGGCGGCGTCGAATGCGCTCTATCCGACCCTGGTGCCGCGCGAGGAACTCGCGAATGCGATCGCCTGGAATTCGCTCGGTTTCCAGGTGTCGGCGGTCGCAGGCCCGGCGATCGGCGGCCTCCTTTACGCGCTGGGCGGCGAGATCGTTTACGGCTTCTCGACGCTGATGGTTGTCGGCGCGATCATCGCGATTGCGACTGCAAAGACGCCGCGCCAGGAGCCTGTCGCCAATGCGCGCGGCTTTGCGATGACGCTCGAGGGGCTGCGCTATGTGCGCGACAACAAGATCGTGCTGGGCGCCATCATGCTCGATCTGATTGTCGTCTTTTTCGGAGGCGCGACGGCGCTGCTGCCGGTCTTCGCGCGCGACATCCTGCAGGTCGGCGCCGGCGGCCTCGGCCTCCTTCGCGCTGCGCCCGCTTTCGGCGCGGCGATTGTCGCTTTCTGGCTCGCGGTGCGCCCGCTCGACCGCAAGGTCGGCGCGTGGATGCTGTGGTCGATCGTGATTTACGGCCTCGCCACGCTCGCCTTCGCCGTCTCGGAATTCTTCTGGCTGTCGATGGCGATGCTGGCGATCACCGGCGCCGCCGACATGATTTCGGTTTATGTGCGCCAGGCGCTGATCCAGTTCGCGACGCCTGACGCGATGCGCGGCCGCGTAGCCTCCGTCTCGTTCATTTTCATCTCGGCGTCGAACGAGCTTGGCGAATTCGAATCCGGCGTCGCGGCGCGGTTCCTCGGCCCGGTCGGCGCGGTCCTTCTCGGCGGCACGGTCGCGATCGTCACCGCGCTCAGCTGGTTCCGCGTCTTTCCGCAGATGGCGAAGGCGGATCGCTTCGAAGAACCGGCGATCCTCGCCTCCGAACCGGAAAGGCTGGAGCCGCGAACCGGTCCGGCTTAACTCGCGACGGCGTCGTGCCAGGGCTTGTAGCGCCCCTGTCCGAGGACCGTCGCTTGCACTTGCGCGTGGGCCGCGTTCAGCGCGTCTGTCGCCTGCGTGTTCGGATGCACCGGTTTCCGGAGCGGGCGCTTGCCGGGCGGCAGGGCGATGATGTCCGCGATGGCGCGCGGCACGTCCATCGGATCCGTCGCGCCGCCGCCGTTGAAAAAGCCCCGCGCCATTTCGAGATGCGCCGCATACGCGGTTTTTCGCTCCGCATCTGCGGCTTCGAGCAATTCGTTGAAATACCGCTCGCCATTGTCCCAGATCTTCGTCGGATAGCCGCCGGGCTGGGCGATCGTCGCTTCGACGCCGAACGGCGCGAGCTCATACGCCATCGCTTCGAACATCGCCTCGACCGCGAATTTGGAGGCGCAATAGGCGCCGATATTCGGCAGGATGATGCGGCCGAGTTGCGACGAAACCAGCACAAGCAGCCCTTCGCGGCGCGCCCGCATTTTCGGCAGCGCCGCGCGCGCGACGCGCTGGTAGCCGAAAAAGTTGACGTCGAAGGCGCGCTGGAGATTGGCCATATCGTAAAGCTCGGCCGGGCCGCCGACGCCGATTCCGGCATTGTTCAGGACCGCATCGAGTGCGCCCCCGGCGGCCTTTTCCGCCTTGGCGACGCCCGCGGAGACCTGCGCGTCCTTCGTCACATCGATCTCGACAAGGGTGAGTTTCAGCTTTTCCGCCGACGCAATGTCGGCAAGCTCCTGCGCCTCTGGACGCTTGCCGCCCTTGAAATTGCGCATCGAGGCGATGACGACGGCGCCGCTGCGCGCGAAATGCAGCGCCGCGAGCCGCCCGAAGCCGGAACTCGATCCGGTGATCAGGACCGACTTGCCGGAAAGATCCGCCGGCGCGGTCTGCGCGCCCGCCGTTCCTGCCGCCAATGCCGCGCCGGCCGCCGCAGTCCCGCCGAGAAAGGCGCGCCGGTCAAGCGCGAAATCACCACCGCTCATCGTTTGTCTCCTCGCGAATTCGCGAAGAGAATGGCAGCATCGCCGGCGACATGCTAGATGCGCGCACTGACGCTCGCCGCACCTGCAAATGATGAACCTTCAGCATTATTTCGACCGCCTCGGCGTCGACGGCCCCTTGCGGGCTGACCTTCAGACATTCCGGCGGCTGCATCGCGCGCATGCGCTGACGCTCGCTTACGAAAATCTCGACGTGCAGCTCGGCGTGCCCGCGACGCGCGAGATCGAGGCGATCTTCGACAAACTGGTGACGCGGCGGCGCGGCGGCTGGTGTTATGAAATGAACGGCCTTCTCGGCTGGGCGCTTGACGAAATCGGGTTTGAAACGACGCGCCTTTGCGGCGCGGTGATGCGCGATCTCGCCGGCGACAGCGTCATCGGCAATCATCTGGTGTTGCTGGTGCGCGTCGGCGGCGAAGACTGGATCGGCGATGTCGGATTCGGCGACGGGCTGATCGACCCGGTACCGCTTCAAGAGGGGGCGCTCTGCGGAAATCCGCTTGCCTGCACGCTGCAACGGATCGAGGGCGGCTGGTGGCGCTACCATAATGATCCGCGCAGCGGCGGGCCGAATTTCGACTTCAACCCGGACGTCGTCGAGGAGGCGCTGCTCGACGATCGCTGCGCGTTCCTGCAGCGCGACCCGTCTTCTCCCTTCGTCCAGAACGCCGTCGTACAGCGCTGGATCGGCGATGCGCATTATTCCCTGCGCGGCCGCGTGTTGCGGGTGTTAGCCGCCAGCGGCGAAGAAAGATCCCTCGTCGGCTCGGCGGCGGATTATGTCCGCATGCTGAGGGAGGTCTTCACGATCGACCTGCCGCGCGTCGCCGAATTATGGCCGGCGATCTGCCGGCGCCATGAAGAGGTTTTCGCCGGCCGCGACCCCTTGTCGTGACGCCGGCCTCGCCGCTGCGCATAAAGGAGGCCGACGACGCTGGCGACGGCGACGATCTGGGCAGTCGCCGAGCGCAGGACGCTTTCGCCCGCCATCGCCGCGCAACCGCCGATCTCGCCTTTCAGCGAACCGACGCAGAAATAGACGCTGGCGACCAAATAGACGGTCAGCAGCGCAAGGCCGATGGCCGACGCCCACCCGATCAGCGTTTTTGCGCGCATTTTCAGCCGCCTTCCGGTTGACCGCCGGGGCGCAACCTCACCCGTCGGACGCATTCTGGGGTGAGTCTTTGCTGCGCCAAACCGGCGCAGCCGCTTGCATTCGCGCCGGCAGAGGCCGACATTTCAGGCGTATCGGCAATTCTGGCCGCCGCAGCGCGCATTGGGGATATATGCGAGAATTGATCGTCGGGTTCGGCGCCGCGTTATTCGCGATCGGCGCTGCTGCGGATCAGGATCGGACCGCGCTGCCGCATCCCCATGCGCAGAGCACGCCCGCCTTTGTGATCGCGGCGACGCAGTCGGAGCATTCGTCCGATCGCTGCGTGAAGGACCATTCCGGCCTTGCGCTTGCGCCAGCGCTCACCTCCGAAGAAGCGAACGCCAAATTGGCCGCCGCCCTCGCCGACGGCGGCGACATCATCGTCGCGCAGATCGACGGCCTCGAGTGCCCCTATTGCGCCGCCGCGCTGGAGATCGATCTGGTCGACCGGCGCGAGGTCGAAGCCGCTGTCGTCGATCTTCGCGCGCAGACCGTGACGATCGTGACGATGCCCGGCGGCAAGGTCGATGACGCGCTGCTTCGAAAACTGCTGAAGCGCCAGGGCCACCATGCGCTGTCGATCCGCCGCGCCGGATCGATGGAATCGGTGAACGAAGCGATCAGCGCGCCGCCGGCAGAGCGCTGATCGCCGCGGCGGTCGCGTCGGCGAAGATCGCAAGGCCTTCATCAAGCAGCTTGTCGGAAATCGTCAGCGGCACGAGGCATCTGAGGCACTGCGCATAGGCGCCCGCCGTCGTCGTGATGAGGCCGCGGTCGCGCGCCTCTGTCTGAATTTTCGCGGCGAGGTCGGCGTCCGGCTTCGTCGCATCGCCGTCCTTCACGCACTCGACAGCGATCATGCCGCCGAACTGGCGGACATCGCCGAAGCGGTTCCTGGCGACGCCGTTCTGCAAGGCGCGCCAGCTCGCCGCGACCCTTTCGCCGATCGCATTGGCGCGGTCGAGAAGCTTTTCTTCCTCGAAAATATCCAGCACCGCGAGCGCCGCCGCGCAGGCGACCGGGTTGCCGCCATAGGTCGAACCCATGCCGCCGGCGGCGATCTTGTCCATCAGCTCCGCCTTGCCGACAAGCGCCGACAAGGGAAGGCCCGCCGCAATCGATTTGGCGACGCAGAGGAGGTCCGGCTCGACGCCCGCATGTTCGAAGGCGAACATCTTGCCGGTGCGGCCCATGCCTGACTGGATTTCGTCGGCGATCAGCAGCATGCCGTGCTGATCCGCGAGCTTGCGCAGATGCTGCAGGAACTCGGCGGGCGCCGGATTGAAACCGCCCTCGCCCTGCACCGGCTCGACGATGATCGCCGCGACTTCTTCTGCCGGGATTGAGGTCTTGAAGATGTGATCAAGGCAGGTGACGCAGGTCCGCACGGAAACGCCGTGATAAACGTCCGGGTACGGCGCATGATGGATTGCGGGAACAAGCGGTCCAAAGCCCTGCTTGTAGGGTTTCGACTTGCCGGTCAGCGTGGTCGCCAGAAGGGTCCGACCGTGAAATGCGCCTTCAAAAGCGATGACGCCCGGGCGCCCGGTGATGCGGCGCGCGAATTTGACGGCGTTCTCGACCGCCTCCGCGCCGGAATTGAACAGCGCGGTTTTCTTCTTGGTCTGTCCCGGCGCCAGCTTGTTGAGGCGCTCGGCAAGTTCGACATAAACCTCATACTGAGCAATGCCGAAGCTCGTATGGATGAATTGTTCCGCCTGCCGCTTGATCGCGGCGACGACCTTTGGGTGGCGGTGGCCGACATTGAGGACGCCGATTCCGCCGATGAAATCTATGTAACGCTTGCCCTCCACGTCCCACAGTTCGGCGTTCTCGGCCTTCGAGACGTAAACCCCTGATTTTGAAGGGAGACCGGCCGGCAGGGCGTCGTCCCTGCGGGCTTTGAGCGCCGCATTGGTCGTGAATTCGTTCTTGCCGTAATCCATGGGCTCCACCCGGTTTTTTCTGGAATTTCGCCTGTTTCGGCGCGGCTTAGCACGTTCCGGCGCAAATTCCAGCGACGAGGCGCCTGGCCTTTCCTTGCGCGCCTGCGCCGCAGACTGAGGCCCGCTGGCGGCTCTTGCCAGAATTGTCTTGGGCGTGTGTACTCACAAAGTCGCGTTTCATCGTTGGCGTACCAATTGAGCGACGATCGCTGGCAGTTTCTGCCAAGGATATGCAGGGACTGGCGGTATCGTCCACGGAGAGGGCCCGGTGACAGACGACGTTATTGCGAAGAACATCCTGAAATTCGTGCGCCAACTCGACGGCGCCGACACGGAAGAACGCGTGCTCGCCTCCGCCATCGAACGGCGCTGGCTTGATCGCAAGGGGCTGCCGACGCCGGACGGACGACGCCTCATTCAATCCTTTGACGATCTCCAGCGTATCGGGCGGCCGACGGCGTAGTCGCCATTTCTACCGCCTCCGCAATCCCTCGATCGTCCTTCCCGGCGCGATGTCGTTCGCCGATGTCTTGAGATCGATGACCGCCGGCAGGCCGCTGAATTTGGCTTCCGCGAACGCCGCCGCGAAATCCTCCGTCTTCGAGACAGTTGCGCCAAAGGCGCCGAACGAGCGCGCGTAAGCGGCGAAATCGGGGTTCTTCAAATCCGTGCCGGAGACGCGCGCGGGGTAATCGCGTTCCTGATGCATGCGGATCGTGCCGTAGGTCGAATTGTTGGAAACCAGCGTGATGACGTTCAGCTTGTATTGCACGGCGGTCGCCAGTTCGTTCGACGCCATCATGAAGCAGCCGTCGCCGGCGGCGCAGATCACGTCCCGGTCCGGATAGACGGATTTCGCCGCCAGCGCCGCCGGAAACCCATACCCCATCGCGCCCGATGTCGGCGCGAGCTGCGTCTTGAATTCCTTGTGACGATAAAAGCGATGCAGCCACGCCGCGTAATTCCCGGCGCCGTTGCACATGATCGCATCGGCCCGGAGATTCTTGTCGAGCCACGAGAAGATCTCCGAGAGGTTGACGCCCGTGCCGACCGTCACCGGCCGGGAATATGCCTCGAAGTCGGAATGCGCCTCATAAGCCTGCTGGATCCAGCTTTCGTCCAGCGTCCACGGTTCGGCGGCGAGAGCCCGCGCCATGGTTTCCGGCGCGGCGTTGATCGCGAGGATCGGCGTATAGACCCGGCCGAGTTCCTCGGAGCCCGGATGAATATGAATGAGCGGCTGTGTCGCCAGCGGCGCCTTGAACAGCTCATACCCGCCGGTCGTCATTTCGCCGAGGCGCGGGCCGAAGGCGATCACGAGGTCCGAAGCCTTCAGGCGTTCGACGAGTTTCGGGTTCGGGCCGATGCCGACATCGCCCGCATATTGCGGATGCAGATTGTCGAAGAGGTCCTTCGACCGGAATGACGCCCCGACCGGAATGCCGGTCGCCTCCACGAAGATCTTCAGGTCGCGCACCGCGTCCGCCGTCCAGCCGCCGCCGCCGACCAGCAGGAACGGCCTCTCGGCGCCGCCAAGATGTTCGCGCAGCAATTC
>JBGSNB010000126.1:0-2910 GCA_041739835.1 Parvularculaceae bacterium
GAGCGTCGTCGCCGCCCAGTCCGGCGTCCGCCAGGCCCTTCTCGATTTCCAGCGGGATTTCGCCTGCCGCCCGCCCGGCGGCGCGAAAGGCGCGGTGCTCGACGGGCGCGACATCGGAACCGTCGTTTGCCCGGACGCGGCGGTCAAATTCTTCGTCGTCGCCAGCCCGCAAATCCGGGCCCAGCGCCGTTTTCTGGAGCTGAAGGACGACAAGCCCGGCCTCCGGGAGGAGGATGTCCTCGCCGACCTCGAAGAGCGCGACGCCCGGGACGCCGCCCGGTCCGACGCGCCGATGATCCGGGCGACGGATGCGGAGTTGCTAGACACCACCCATTTGACTATAGAGGCGGCCTTCGCGGCGGCGCGCCGCGTGATCGATGGCGTTCTTCGACGCTGCGAGGACTGACCGGGGCCCGGCCTTTGAGGGCTCCAAATCCAGGCTCAGTCTTCCCGGGCGACCCGAGAGAACGGAAGTTTGTGTCCGTCCGACGCGAAGCGCCGCTTTTTTGAACCTCACCAAGGCTTTCATCGCCCTGCGCCGCAAGCGCCGGGAAGACCGCCGGTCGAACCGGTCGGCATTGAAACGCTGATTTTTGCAAGGACCGAACCGACCGTGGCTCAAGCCCAATCATTCGCCCCGTCCCGCAATGACTTTGCGGAAATGCTCGAAGCGTCGCTGCTCAACCGCAAGACCTTCGAAGACAATGTCGTCACCGGCATCGTCACCGCTATCGAGAAAGACGTCGCCGTCATCGATGTCGGCCTCAAGACCGAAGGCCGCGTGCCGCTGAAGGAGTTCGGCCAGGCCGGGCTCCCCGGCGGGCTGAAGGTCGGCGACAAGGTCGAAGTCTTCGTCGAGCGCATCGAGAACGCCAATGGCGAAGCGGTGATCAGCCGCGACAAGGCGCGCCGCGAGGAAGCGTGGGATCGCCTCGAGGAGCAGTTCAAGGTCGAAGCGCGCGTCGACGGCGTCATCTTCAACCGCGTCAAGGGCGGCTTTACCGTCGATCTCGGCGGCGCGGTGGCGTTCCTTCCCGGCAGCCAGGTCGACATCCGCCCGGTGCGCGACGCCGGGCCGTTGATGAACATCCCGCAGCCCTTCCGCATTTTGAAGATGGACAAGCGCCGCGGCAACATCGTCGTCTCGCGCCGCTCGATCCTCGAGGAGGATCGCGCCGAGCACCGCCAGGAAGTCGTCCGTGAGCTGAACGAGGGCGACGTGCGCGACGGCGTCGTCAAGAACATCACCGATTACGGCGCGTTCGTCGAGCTTGCGCCGGGCGTCGACGGCCTTCTGCATGTCACCGACATGTCGTGGAGCCGCGTCAATCACCCGTCGGAAGTGCTCGGCGTCAACGACACGGTCAAGGTCAAGATCATCAAGATCAATCCCGACACCCACCGCATTTCGCTCGGCATCAAGCAGCTGCAGCCCGATCCCTGGCAAGGCGTCGCCGCGAAATATCCGGTCAGCGCGAAATTCCGCGGCCGCGTGACGAACATCACCGACTACGGCGCGTTCGTCGAGCTTGAACAGGGCATCGAGGGCCTCGTCCACGTCTCCGAAATGAGCTGGGTGAAGAAGAACGTCCATCCGGGCAAGGTCGTCTCGACCTCGCAGGAAGTCGAAGTGATGGTGCTTGAAGTCGACGAGAACAAGCGCCGGATTTCGCTCGGCCTCAAGCAGTGCCTCGACAATCCGTGGGAGCGTTTCGCCGAAGAGCATCCGATCGGGTCGGTCATCGAGGGCGAGATCAAGAACATCACCGAGTTCGGCCTCTTTGTCGGCCTCACCGAGGAAATGGACGGCATGGTCCATCTCTCCGATCTCGACTGGAACAAGTCCGGCGAAGACGCGATCAAGGACTACAAGAAGGGCGACGTCGTCAAAGCCAAGGTGCTGGACGTCGACGCCGACAAGGAACGCATTTCGCTCGGCATCAAGCAGGTCGGCTCCGATCCGATGGATTCGGTCGGCGAGATCAATCGCGGCGCCGACGTCACCTGCACGGTGACCGCGATCGAACAGGGCGGCATCGAGGTGCAGGTCGGCGGCGAAGGCGGCCCGAAAGCCTTCATCCGGAAGTCCGACCTTTCCAAGGACCGCAACGAACAGCGTCCCGAACGCTTCGCCGTCGGCGACAAGGTCGACGCCCGCGTCACCGGCTTTGACAAGGTGTCGCGCCGGATCTCGCTGTCGATCAAGGCGCGCGAAGTCGCCGAAGAGAAAGAAGCCGTCGAACAATACGGCTCGGCGGATTCGGGCGCGTCGCTCGGCGACATTCTCGGCGCGGCGCTGAAAGGCCGCGACAAGCCGTAAGCACGACGCCGCCGCGTCTTGTGATCGAGGGGCGCCCCAACGGGCGCCCCTCGTGTTTGGCGCAGCCGCGACGCGATGAAGGCCGCCCGAAAGGGGCGCCCTTCCGAACTCCCTTTCCTCCGGTTTATTACCCGCCCGCGCCGCTTGCAGACGCAAAAGGCGCCCTTTCATCGGCTTGAAAGGGCGCCCGTTTTTCGCGCGCGAAGCGGCGCCCCGGCTTTCCTTCCGCGCAAGCGGCGAGTTCGAGGGAGCCGGACCGCTGCAATAGATTCACGATGTCAAAGAGCCGGCGCGCGCCGGTCGTCTGACGCGCGCCCTGACGCCAAGACGACGTAGGGGGGCCGGTTGTGACAGAAAACCGAAAATAAATTTCAGGCGGCCGCCGGCCGGCGTCCTGAGCAAACGCTCACTCAGCGGCCAGCGGACGCTTCGTGCCGCCAAGGACGACGCCCCAGACGCCGATCTCGCCCCAGGCCTCCGCCGCGGTCGCCAGCGGATTGGCGTTGAGGATCGTAAAATCGGCGCGCTTGCCGGGCGCGATCGAGCCGATCTCCGCCTCGAGGCCGAGCGCATAGGCGGCGTCGATGGTG
>JBGSNB010000046.1:0-1841 GCA_041739835.1 Parvularculaceae bacterium
GGCCGACAGCGTCGCCCCCGGGAGGGTCGCGGCGGCGGCCTCTTGCGGCGTCGGTGTCGATGTCAGCATCGGGGGCTCGGCCAAGCGCGGCGTCCTGTCTCGCCCGCCGTCCATAGACTAATCGCAATCCCCGCCGCAAAGGGACTTTGCCGGACGCGCCCGCCCCTTGCGCGGCAGGGGACCGTCGCTATGGTGCGCCGCTTTCCCGCACCTTCATGGGTTTTCGATGACGCACGCTTCCGCCGTGATGACCGTTATGATCAACGCCGCCCGCAAGGCGGCGCGGGGGATCGCGCGCGATTTCGGCGAACTTGACGGCCTGCAGACCTCGCGCAAGGGCGCCGCCGACTTTGTTTCGGCGGCCGACCTCAAGGCCGAGCAGACGCTGTTTGAGGAATTGAGCAAGGGCCGCCCCAAATACGGCTTCGTCATGGAAGAGCGCGGCGAGATCGTCGGCGCCGACAATTCCAATCGCTGGGTCGTCGATCCGCTCGACGGCACGACGAATTTCCTGCACGGCCTTGCGCAATTCGCAATCTCGATCTGCCTTGAACGCGACCGCCAGCCTTATGCGGGCGTCATCTTCAATCCGGCGGCCAACGAGCTGTACTGGGCCGAAAAGGGCGAGGGCGCGTGGTTGAACGATCGCCGCCTTCGCGTGTCGTCAAGGACGGCGCTCGAGGACTGCCTGTTCGCCACCGGGCTGCCGTTCAAAGGCAAGACAGGCCGCGAGCGCGCGCTGAAAGAAACCGACGCGGTTCTCGGCGAGACCGCCGGCGTCCGGCGTTATGGCTCGGCGGCGCTCGATCTGGCTTTTGTCGCCGCCGGCCGCTTCGACGCCTATTGGGAGCGCGGGCTCAATTGCTGGGATGTCGGCGCCGGGATCGTGCTGGTGCGCGAAGCGGGCGGGATGGTCTCGGAAATCGAAGGCGGCGCACAGCCGATGCATGCCGGCTCCATATTGGCCGCCAACCCGGAAATTTTCGAGAAGGCGAAAAAGCTGCTGGCGCTCTGACGCGAAAACGCCCGCCCGGGAGGGGTTGGGGCGGGCGTTCGCGGCCGCATCGTCTGGGGCGGACGACGCGGCCGGTATGACGCGACGGCGGTTACGCCGCGTTGGAGGCCTTCAGGACTTCGACTTTCGCGCCGGTCGCATTGATTTCAATCTTGCGCGGCCGCTTGGCTTCCGGAATTTCGCGGCGAAGGTCGATGTTCAGCAATCCGTTGACGAGGCTTGCGCCTTCGATGCGGACATGATCGGCGAGATGGAAGCGGCGCTCAAAGGAACGGCCGGCGATGCCCTGATGCAGATAGGTGCGCGCCTCGTCGCCCTCGGGTCGGGCGCCGACGACTTTCAGCGAATTTTCATGAAGCTCGATCTCAAGATCGCGCTCGGCGAAGCCGGCGACCGCCAGCGTGATGCGATAGCGATCTTCGTCAACGCGCTCGATATTGTAGGGCGGAAAGCCGGTCGCTTCGGATTTGCCGAGATTGTCGAGCAGGTCGAACATGCGGTCGAAGCCGACGGTGGTCCGGTAGAGCGGGGTCAAGTCATAGCTGCGCATTAGAGTTCCTCCTTCAAGAAGCAAGGTTGGCCACAGGCGCCGCCCCAAGGGCCAGCGCCGCCGCCGGAGCCGTTTGGCCTCCGACACCCGGCTAGGTAAGGTCGCCGCGCGGAGGTTCAAGGGGGCGATTGCCGAACCCGGGACAAAACATGGTAGAGCCGGGAAAACACGAGGGATCGAAGCGATGACAGCGAAATTTCTGGCGGTAGCGGCGGCGTTCCTGATGGTCGGCGGTTGCGGGCGGGAGCAGCCGGCGGCGGCGCCGCAGATTGAGCC
>JBGSNB010000050.1:0-1819 GCA_041739835.1 Parvularculaceae bacterium
CAACCGTCGAGCAGGCCAGAACTGTCATCGGAATCTGGCTGAAACAATACAACCACATCAGGCCGCATCAGGCCCTCGACATGCGCCCGCCAGTCCCGGAAACTCTACAAGAAATTGGCCCATAACAATGGGGCTGGACACCGGCAAACATCCCGGCCGCAATCAAGAAGGCGGTGATAGCGCGAGACGGATACGTTTGCCGATTTTGCGGCATTCCGGTTATCAATCAAGCTGCGCAATCACTCCTTAGGCGAGAATATCCAGAAGCGCTTCGTTGGGGGAGCAGAAATTCTGAAAAGCACGCGGCATTTCAAGCCATGGATCTCGATTGGGACCATATAATTCCGAGAAGCCTCGGCGGAGGAAATACGATCGAAAACCTGATCGTCGCCTGTGGACCATGCAATTGCGCGCGTGGAAACATGACGCTGGCCGAAATGGGCTTGATCAATCCATTGCAATTTGAGGCCGAGGGCACCTCTTGGGACGGGCTGTTGCGGTTGCTTCAACGCCCTTGATCAGACCCCCTCCACCCACTTCGTCCGCATCAGGACCAGTTCCTCAGCGCTTGTCGGATGCAGCGCCATGGTGTCGTCGAAATCCTTTTTCCTGACGCCCGCTTTCACCGCGATCGCGAGGCACTGGATCATTTCAGGCGCGCCCTCGCCGACGATGTGGACGCCGACGACCTTGTCGGTCGCCGCATCGACGACGAGTTTCATGAAAGTGCGGCTTTCCGCGCCCGACAGCGTGTTCTTCATCGGCCGGAAATCGGTTTTGTAGATATCGACCTTGCCGAATTTTTTTCGCGCCTCTTCTTCCGAATAGCCGACCGAGCCGACCGGCGGCTGGGCGAACACCGCCTTTGGAATGAAGGCGTAGTCGACCTTGGTCGGGTTGTTGTTGAATTCGGTTTCGGCGAAGGCGGCGCCCTCGCGGATGGCGACCGGCGTCAATTGCACGCGGTCGGTGACGTCGCCGACAGCGAAGATGTCGGCGACAGTCGTTCGGTTCCATTCGTCGACAATCACCGCACCATCCTTGCCGAGCGCGACGCCGGCGTTTTCAAGGCCTAGGTCATGGGTTGCAGGCTTGCGCCCGACCGCCCAGAAGACGAGATCGGCGTCGACATGCGCGCCGGTGTCGAGATGAACGCGCCGGGCGCCGCCGCCGATGTCGTCGATCTTGGTGAAGACCGCGCTCGTCACGATGCGGATGCCCATGCGCTGCATTTCGCGATGGACCTGCACGGAAATGTCGCGGTCGAAATAGCGCAGCACGTCCTCGCCGCGATAGACGAGCGTCACCTCGGCGCCGAGACCCCGGAAGATGCAGGCGAATTCAACCGCGATATATCCGCCGCCGGCGATGACGACCCGCTTTGGAAACGTGTCGAGGTGAAACGCTTCGTTCGAGGTGACGGCGATGTCATGACCTTCGATCGAAGTGTCGGTCCATGGCGCGGCGCCGGTCGCGATCAGGATCTTCTCCGCCGTGACATCGCGCTGTTCCTCAACGAGATGGACGGTGTGCGCGTCCTTCAGCACCGCGCGACTGTCGATGATCTCGGCGCCGGCATTCTTCAGATTACGAATATAGATGCCGTTGAGGCGGTCGATTTCCGCGTCCTTGTTGGCGATAAGGGTCGGCCAGTCGAAATTCGCCTTTCCAGATGTCCAGCCATACGCCTTCGCGTCGTGGAACATGTGTCCGAATTCCGATGCGTAGACGAGAAGCTTTTTCGGGATGCAGCCCCTCACGACGCAGGTGCCGCCGACGCGAAATTCCTCCGCGACCGCGACGCGGGCACCATGGCCTG
>JBGSNB010000083.1:0-11949 GCA_041739835.1 Parvularculaceae bacterium
CTTCGACGGGATTGTCGGCGCCGAAGCGGCGGCGGCGGCGCGCGAGACGATGGCGCTCGCCCTTGGCGGCTATGCCGCCTTCGACATCGAGCAATATCGCCATGGCGCGTTGACGCCGATCTATTTCGGCTCGGCGCTGAAGGAGTTTTCCGTCGCCGAGCTCTTGCGCGACATCGGCCGCTTCGCGCCGCCGCCCCGCCCGCAGCGAGCCGGCGACGTTGATATTCTTCCCGACGATCCCTCGGTTTCCGGCTTCGTGTTCAAGGTCCAGGCGAACATGGACCCGAACCATCGCGACCGCATCGCCTTCGTTCGCCTGTGCTCAGGCGAATTCAAGCGCGGCATGAAGCTGAAGGTCTCGCGCACCGGCAAGCTGCTCGCCGTCAATGCGCCGATCTTCTTTCTCGCGCAGGAGCGCAATCTCGCCGAGGAAGCCGTCGCCGGCGACATTGTCGGCATCCCGAACCACGGCGCGCTCGGCGTCGGCGACACCTTGTCGGAAAAGGACGGCATCAAATTCTCCGGCCTCCCCGACTTCGCGCCGGAGATCATCCGCCGCGTCCGCCTCGACGATCCGATGAAATCGAAGCAGATGAAACGCGCGATGACGGCGCTCGCCGAAGAAGGCGCGGCGCAGGTCTTTACGCCGACGCTCGGCGCCGATTTCTATGTCGGCGTCGTCGGCGCCTTGCAGCTCGACGTCATCGAGGAGCGGCTGAAATCCGAATATGGCGTCGCGGCGGCGATGGAGATTTGCGGCTATGACGCGGTCAGATGGCTTGCCGGCGACGAGACGGCTGTCAAAGCGTTCATCGCGCTCAATCAGAGCGCGATCGCGCAAGACCGTTATGGCAGCCCGGTCTACCTCGCCCGATCCGCGTGGGAGGCGAGCTACGCCGAGCAGAAACATCCGCTGGTCAAATTCCTGAAGACGCGCGAGCGGGCCTGAGCGTCACCGTCGCCCGCGTTGCAACTTGCAAGGATCATGCGGCCGCGAAATTTTCCGCATTTCGCGGATGCTCCCCGCAGCCCGGACCACTTTGACTCCAGCCTTCATGCGGGGTTTGGCGTTTTTGTCCGTATAATGCGGATGCAATCAGCAGGAGAAGCGCCGGGCGCGCGCCATGCTTTTTTGCCATGCCGGGAATGCTCGTGCGTCGCGCGCCTTCGCCGCATCGTCTTTCTCGCAGCAAATCAGCGCCGCAGCGAAAGCAATCATCAGATTGTCAAAGAGCCGTAACGCGAACAGCGTAAGGCCAAAGGCGGAGCGCAATCAAGCCTCGATTTGCGTGTATTTCTTGCGCCTTCCTCACGCCTCGCGAGAGTCAAGAGGCGGCGCAAGATAAATAGTCCGTATAATGCGGATATGGCGGCGCGGGGCGCGCAAGGCGATACTCCGCTGCGGCGGACATGGCTGGCGGCGTCGGTGCAAATCCGCGCCCGCACACGCCATCAGGCGCGCCGGAAAATCTTCTCCATCGCCTTGCCCTTGGCGAGTTCGTCGATCAGCTTGTCGAGATACCGGATTTCTCTCATGACCGGCTCCTCCACATTCTCGACGCGGACGCCGCAGACGACGCCCGTGATCCGCAAGCGCGCCGGGTTCATTTCCGGAGCCCTTGCAAGAAACGTCCGGAAGTCGGTCGCGGCGCGGATTTCCGCTTCCAGCCCCTTCTGGTCATATCCCGTCAGCCAGCGAATGATCTGATCGACATCCGCTTTCGTGCGCTCTTTCCTTTCCGCCTTGGCGACATAGTGCGGATAAACGCTCGCAAAGCTCGTCGTGTAAATCCGGTGGTCGGCCATGACGTTCCCCTTCAAGGTCTAATTCTCGAACGGATCCTTCATCAAGATGACGTCGTCGCGTTCGGGGCTGGTCGAGACGAGCGCGACGGGGCGCTCGATCAGCTCTTCGATGCGGCGGACATATTTGACCGCCTCGGCGGGAAGCTGCGCCCATGACCGCGCGCCGACGGTCGAGCCTTGCCAGCCCTCCATCGCTTCATAGACAGGCTTCACGCGCGACTGCGTGTCGAGACCGGCGGGGAGGTAGTCAAGCCGCGCACCGTCGATGGAATAGCCGACGCAGACCTGGAGTTCGTCAAACCCGTCGAGCACATCGAGCTTCGTCAGCGCGATGCCGTCGACGCCGGCGACCTTCAGCGACTGGCGCACCAGCGTCGCGTCGAACCAGCCGCAACGGCGCTTCCTGCCAGTCACCGTGCCGAACTCACGGCCGCGCGCGCCGATTCTCTCACCGATCGCGTCCGTCAGCTCGGTCGGGAACGGCCCTTCGCCGACGCGGGTCGTATAGGCCTTGACGATGCCGAGCACATAGCCGACGGCGCGCGGTCCAAGGCCCGACCCCGTCGCCGCCTGCCCTGCGACCGTGTTCGACGAGGTGACATAGGGATAGGTGCCGTGATCGACATCGAGGAGGACGCCCTGCGCGCCTTCGAACAGGATGCGCTTGCCGGCCTTGCGCGCTTCGTCGAGGAGTTTCCACACCGGCTTTGCGAAGGGCGCGATCTTCGGCGCGATCTCTCTCAGCTTCGCCGTCAGCGCGGCCGCGTCGACTTCCGCCGCGCCGTGCCCGCGCCTCAGCGCATTGTGATGGATGAGGAGATTTTCGACTTTCGCCGCCAGACTGTCCGCATGGAGAAGATCGACGACGCGCAGCGCCCGCCGCCCGGCGCGGTCTTCATAGGCGGGGCCGATGCCGCGCTTGGTCGTGCCGATTTTCGTTCCGGTCGCGGCGCCTTCGCGCATGGCGTCGAGTTCGGAATGAACGGGCAGGATCAGGCAGGCGTTCTCGGCGATCGCGAGGCTCGAAGGCGTCACATGCACGCCCTGCTCCTCGACGCGCGCGATCTCGGCGAGAAGCGCCCAGGGATCGACGACGACGCCGGGACCGATGACGCCGAGCCGACCTTCGCGAACGACGCCGGACGGCAGCAGCGACAGCTTGTAGACCTTGCCGTCGATGACAAGGGTGTGGCCGGCATTGTGGCCGCCCTGAAACCGCACAACGACATCGGCTCTGGCCGATAGCCAGTCGACAATCTTGCCCTTGCCCTCGTCGCCCCACTGGACGCCGATGACTGCTACGTCGGCCATCAAATCCTCGATCGAGTGATTGCGCGCCGCACAATAGGCGCCGGCGCGGGCGGGTCAATGCGCCCCATCTGCGCCCTTATTCCGCGGCGCCGCCGGCCGCCGGCGTGTTTTCGATCTCGAAGCTGTAGTGATGGCGACGCGCCAGCACGAAGACGACGCCCCCGACCGCGCCGATGACAAGGCGCGTCAGTCCGTAAACGATCGAGATGGCGAGGGCGGCGGCGGGATCGACGCCGGCGAAGCCGAGGAAATGCACAAAGCTCGCCTCGCGAACGCCCCAGCCGCCGATCGAGATCGGAACCATCGCGACAAGCAGCGCCGCCGGGACAAGCGCGAACAGCGCGACGAGATCGACGGGCGCATTCAAGGACCAGGCGACCGCCGCGACGCCGGCGACGCGCAGCAAATGCTGGGCGGTCAGACAGAACCAGCCGGCGGCGCTCGCCCGGACCAGCAGCGTCCTTGTATCGCCAGAGAGCGCGGCGACTAGCCTTGCGCCGACAACACCAAACCGCTTTGCCGCCGACGCGACGTGCGGTCCGAACAGGATGAAGGCGCCAAAGCCGAACGCCGCAAGGCCGAATGCGCCCGCCAGCGCGATCTTCTCGCCCGGCGCGTCGACATAGCTGATCGCGAAGGGGAGCCCGGCGCCGATCACCACCAGCAGCGACGCGAACGACATCAGACGCGCGGCGGCGACCGGGCGGATCGACTGATCCGGCGACGCCCCCGCCAGCCGCATTTGGGCGGCGCGAAAAATATCCGAGCCGACGCTCGATGGGGCGAGATTGGCGAAAAACCAGCCGACCAGCGAAAACACCAGGGCCGGCTTCAGCGCCATGCGGCAGCCGACCGCCCGCATCGACACCGTCCAATAGGCGGCGTCGGCAAGGATAATGGCGGCGCTGGTGAGCAGCGCCAGCAATATCCAGCCCGGCCGTGCGCTGGACATCAGGGCGAGCGCCGCGTCGAAATCGACGCGCGACCCAATGATGTACAGCAGGATCGCGGCGATGCCGACTTTCACGAAAGAGTTGAACGACATCGCCGTGGCCGACCGGTTTAACTTTTGGTATGGAACGTGCTTTCGTCAATATTGCAAGACGGGTGATGATTAACAGGCGGCGGTAAATGAACGCGCATCAGAGCATTAATGTCAGCCGGCGGCTGATGTTGATCTGCATTGACGCCATGAGCCTGGCGTTCGTGAGGACCAATCGCGAGCAACTCCCTGTTTTCAGCGCCCTCCTTCAGGAAGGCGCGGTGCGCGAAATCAATTCCGCCGGCGCCCATATAAGCGCCAGCGTTTGGCCGACTTTTGCGTCCGGGGCCGATCCGGGCGCCCATGGCCATTATTTCCCGTTCCAGTGGAACCCGCACAAGATGCGCTTTGAAAGCACGCTCGTCCCTGATCTGGAAGCGCAACTCCGTTTTGAGCCGTTTTGGCGCAAGCTGGCGCGCGAGGGCATAAAGACGATCGTACTCGACACTGGGGTGTTGCTCGATCCGACCGGTTCGCCCTGCCTCGAAATCGTCAACTGGTCCGCGCAGAGCAGCGGCCGGACGGTCGCCTCGGACCCTCAGACCTTGCGCGAGCTTCACCGCCGCTTCGGGCGGCGCCCGATCGGCAAGGAAGTGCCGGTCCCAAAATCGCTGGGCCAGTGCCGGCAAATTCGCGATCAGATGATCGAGGCGCTGCGCCGCAAGACCGACGCCGTGCTTTGGCTGATGGAGAGGCCGGACTGGCGGCTGTTCATCGCGGGTTTTTATGAGGTGCATCGCGCCGGCCACAATCTGCTCGCGGTCGATGGCGATTTCGGATCGCAGACCGACGCCGACGCGCTTCTCGATGTCTACAAGGCGCAGGACCAGGAGATCGGCCGCCTGATCGACGCCGCCAAGGACAGCCGAACGACGATCGCTCTTTTCGCCCTGCACAGCATGGCCCCGAACCGCGCGCAGGACCACTTCATCGTCGAGATGCTGGCGCGCCTGAACGCCGCCTACCTTGCCGGACAGGACGCTGCGCCGCAGCCCCGCACGGCGCCCAATCTGATGTCGCGTTTGCGCAGGCAGGTTCCCTATCGCGCGCAGTTCGCGCTCGCCAACATGCTCGGCGAAAAGGTCCAGGACTGGGTGGTCAATCGCAGCCTGGTCGGCGGGCGCGACTGGTCGCGCACGCCGTCCTTCCGGATGTTGTCCGGCGGCGAGGGATATGTGCGCTTCAACGTCAAGGGCCGTGAACGGGACGGCTTTTTCGAGGCCGGCGGCGCGGAACTGGACCGTTACCGCCGATGGCTGAAAGAGCGGCTCCTCGAAATTAGGATGACGGCGACGGGCGAGCCGTTCCTGCGCGCCGTCGTCGATCGCGATGACTTGTTTCCCGGCGCGAGGGCGGAATATTTGCCGGATCTCGTCCTTAAATATGCGCCGGACGAACCGGCGCATTCGATCACGTCGCCTGTCATCGGCGAGATCACCGCGAGCCTTGCGACCGGCCGCGGCGGCAACCACACGGGCGACGCCTTCTTCATGGTGACGGGCGCCGGCGCGCGAAATTCGGACGCGGAGAATGTCCGCGATATCAGAGATCTCGCCGGTTACGCCGCGACGATGCTCGCCGGGTCCGGGCGCATTGTCGCATGACCGGTTGACGGCGCATCGCGATGGGGGGCCTTTCGCTTAGGAATTCCAGCCGTTTCCTGACCGCTGCGCAGTCCGCCGGCGTCTTCTGCCTTTTCGCGGCGACCCTTGCCCTGTTCTGGAACGGCGTCGGCGCGAATGATTCCGACAAATATGTGAGGATCGCGCTGCGCTGGCTCGAGAACGGGCCGGTGCTCGGCGAGAGCCATTGGTCGCTGCGCATGCCGATCATCGCGCCGCTCGCCGCCAGCTTCGCCGCGTTCGGCGTCAGCGAATTCATCAGCACCCTGCCGAATATCCTTTATGCGGCCGCGCTCGTCGCCGTGACGTTCTTTTTCAGCCGCAAGCATTTGGGGCCGAATGCCGGCGCCGCCGCGGCCGCGCTGCTCGCAACTTCGGCGTTTTTCGTCGTCGCCCAGTCGGAATTGACGATTGTCGGGCCGGAAATTCTTCTCGGCGCGCTCGCTTGCTGGCTGTTCATCGACGGCGCCGGAGAACGGCTCGATCTTCGCCGCCTCGCCGCCGCAGGATTTGTCGCCGGCCTTGCGTGGCTGTGCCGCGAAATCATCGTCTACCTTCCGCTGACTTTCGGCCTGATCTTGTTGGCGCGGCGGCCCCTTCCTTTCCGCGCCGTCTTCGTCGTCGGCGCCGCCTTCGCGCTGGTCATACTGATTGAGCTCGGCGCCTATTGGCTGATTGCGGGAGATCCTTTCTATCGCCTCGATACCGATTTCGGCCATCGCGGCGAGGCCGGCTTTTATGACTTGCCGGACGATGCGCCGGAACATCCGCTGCTCGCGCGGCTCATTCTTCCGCTCTTCTACCTTGTCTCGGCGCCGGCGGTGACGCCATTCGTCGCCGTCGCGATCGCCTTGTTCCTGTTTCGCAATTTCAGGGAGACGGTTTTTGCCCGCACAGGCCGCCTCGCGACGATCACCTTCGGCGTCGGCGGGGCGTCGGCCTTTCTCATCTCGACCTACGTCGCCAATCTCAAATCTCCTGACTATTATCCGATGCTGACTTATGCGGCGTTCATGGCGATGGGGGCCTTCGCGGGCCGCTTATTCGACCAGGCGCGCCCGCGGGCGGGAATTGCGTTTCTGGCCGCGGTGATCGGCCTGAACGCGGCCGCCGCCGACTTCAGGCGCTATGACGAATATGCGGAGCCGCGATTTCTGGCGCGCTTCCTTGTCGCCGCCGGCGAGCCGATTGTCACCGATCCGGCGACGGCGGCGCGCACAAGGTTCTTCCTCCGCCTTCACGGGCTCGATCTCGGACAGGCCGAAGCGCTGGCGCTGTCTTCGCGAGAATTTGAGCCCGCGCGCTATTGCGGCCTCGTTTATGTGGCGACGCCGTCCGGCGCGCGGCGCGGCATCGAGCCCCAGGCGGACTGGCGGCTCTTGTGGACGAAAGACGTGCGCAAGGGGCGGCTGACCATCGAGCTGATCCGCGCCCTGATCCCCGGCGAATTGTCGTTCCGGATGAAGGACCGGCTGAAAATCGCCGCCCCGGTCGCCCTGTATCGGCCGTCCGCCTGCTACAAGTCTGCTGAAACCCCAAAATAGGGGAGATGCGTCTCGTCGCATTGAGGTTGATCCGCGATGGCGGGTCTTGTTCACTGCGCCGGCAAATGTTCCGGGGAAGGATCGATCCATGCGTCTCATGTCACTTGTCGCGGCGGTCGCGCTCACCGCCTGCGCGACGGCGCCGGGCGCCGAAGCGCAAAGCGCGCCGGCGCAGCCGGCAAAGCCGCCCTGCTCCGACCCGGTCTTCGACGATTTCGACTTCTGGCTGGGCGAGTGGGATGTTTATGCGCCGAATGGCCAGCTCGCAGGCACGAATTCCATCCGCAAGGAAGAATATGGCTGCCTGCTCACCGAACACTGGGTGAATAGCGCCGGGCAGACCGGGCAGAGCTACAATTTTGTCGATCTTGCGACGGGCAAATGGCGCCAGGTCTGGGTCAGCGCCGGCGCGACGATCGACTATTCGGGCGGCCTCAACGACAAGGGCCAGATGGTGCTGGAAGGCGAGATCGGCTACGGCGCCGGCCAGCCGGGCAACGGCGCCAAATTCCGCGGGACATGGACGGCCAATCCCGATGGAACCGTCACCCAGTATTTCCAGCAATATGATGACGCAAAGTCCGCCTGGACCGACTGGTTCACGGGAACCTACAAGCGCCGCGCCGCGGCTCCATAGCGCGCGTCATATCGCCAGCCGGAATGCTTTCGTTTCGATATCGGGGATGACCGCGTCCTCGATCATCGCTTTCATCTTGCGGCGCAGATCGCGTTCAAGATGCTCGACCTGGCGGTCGAAGATCGGACATTCCCGGCGATCCTCGATCGCGTGGCAGGCATGGCTGACCGTGGTGCGGTCGCGTCCGAACTCCGTCGCGACGTCGCGCAGCGACATGTCGCCGACGACATGGCACAGATACATCGCAAGCTGGCGAGCAAAAGCGACCGGCGCGTTGCGCTTGTTGGGCGCAAGCACATGGCTGGCCTCGACGCCGCACGCCTTCGCCGTCAGCTGCATCGACAGTCCAACGAAGCGCTTTCGGTAAAACGCATTGATCCCGCCGCCCCAATCGATCTTCATCCGCCTTCAGCTCCCCAGGGCCATTGCGGCCCTTGCACCCGACAACAAGTCTAAAACTTGAATCGAAGTGTGGGATAACTTTGCCGCATGCGGTTAGGAACCGGTTAGGACTTAAGGTTAAGGCCCGTCGTCACGCCGCGAAGGCGATCAGCAAAGCGAGGCCGAGGACGACCGCCGTCGCCAGCGCCATGAACCCGGTCGGCCACGAGCGCGCGAGCGCGCCTTCCGGTCCGTGCACCCCGTAAATGCGGCCCATCGCCTGCAGGAACCGGCTCGAGAAGAGCCGCCAGAGGAGGGTCCATACCGCCCGCACCGCCGACGCGGACCAGCTGAGCAGCCCGCGCCCGGGCACGCGATAGAGCCAGTCGCTGTCGAGATTGGTCGATGCGACTTCCGCCGGATACCATTTGACGAGGATCAGCACGGCGAAGGCGAGCACCGCCCACAAGAGAAGCTGCAACTGCTCGACGACGTGATAGGGCGCGTAAGGATGATAGTCTGCAACCGCGTCCGGGAATGGCATCAGCGCGTAAAGCGGTTCGGGATAAACGCCGATCGCAATGCACAGGAACGCCGAAATCCCCATCGCCAGCAGCATTTCCGGCGGCGCTTCCTTCGGGCGCTTGCCGCTGTCATGCGCGAAAAACGTGAAATACGGGATCTTGATGCCCGCATGTTCGAGAACCCCGGCGGAGGCGAACAGCAGGACCAGCCAGATCCAGAATGCGTTGGCCTCGCCTGCGGCGTCGATGATGAGCCCCTTCGTCACGAAGCCGGCGAAGCCGGGAAACGCAGAGATCGACATCGCGCCGACGATCGCGAAAATCATCGTCATCGGCATCGTCTTGTAAAGCCCGCCCAGCTCGGTCGCCTTCGACGTGCCCGTCCTGTAGATCGCGGCGCCGACCGCCATGAACAGGAGGCTTTCGAAAATGATGTTGGTGAAGGCGTACCCGACCGCGCCGTTGAGCGACGCCGCGGTGCCAAAGCCGATGCCGATCACCATGAAGCCGACCTGGTTGTTGATCGAATAGCAAAGCACCTTTTTCAGGTCGTTCTCGATCAGCGCGAAAAAGATCGGGAAGATCGTCATCACGGCGCCGATCCAGACAAGTTCTTCGGTTCCGGGGAAAGCGCGCGCCAGCGAGGCGACCGCGAGCTTCGTGGTAAACACCGAAAGCACAATTGTGCCGGCGAAAGAGGCTTTCGGGTAAGCGTCCTGCACCCAGTTATGCAGCAGCGGGAACGCCGCCTTCACGCCGAAGGCGAGCAGCATGACGAGGCCGGACGCCTTGATCGCGCCCGAGGCGTCGCGAAGGCCGATCTCCCCAAAGGCCAAAGAGCCAGTCTCGCGATAGATGAGGGCGACGCCGGCGAGAAGAAGGACGCCAGACAGGACCTGGATCGTCAGATAGCGCATACCGGCGAGGAAGGTCGCACGCGTCCCAGGTCCCCAGACGAGGAAGACCGAGGTGATCGCCGCGATCTCCCACCAGACGAACAGCGTGATGAGATCGCCCGCGAGAACGCCGCCGAGCGCCGCGGCGGGATAAGCGAGCGAGGCGAAATCCTGCGCGCGGTCGCGGCTGCGCCACGCGTAAAGGAGGTTCAGCGCGGTCGCGATATGAAAGACGACGGCGAAGAGCCGCGACAACGGGTCGAGCCGGAGCATCGTCACCGGCTCGCCGAAAATCGACAGTGCGCCATATTCGCCGAGCCCGAGCCGGTTCAGCTGGAACGCGCTGACGGCGACAAACACCAGCATCAACGGCCGGCGGATCGCCGCAAATCCGTTCGGGATGAACGCGCCGAGGATCGCGCCGACGGTCAGAATCACCGCCGGGTTCATGGCGAGCGCGGACAGGAGGCTGATCGCGCCCATGCCTATTCCCGCTCCTCATAATAATCTTCCTTGCGGCCGACGAGTTTTCTCAGATGCTGGCCGGCAAGCACGATGAAGGAAAAGGCGACGAAGCCGTAGACCGCGAAGAACGCGCCCATGCCCTCGACTGCGAAATGCGGATGCTCTTTTTGAAATGCGGGGAGGAAGCCAGCGCCCGCCGAGCCGAGCGCGGCGAGAATGAGGACACCGAGGAAGGCGGCGCGAAACGCCTTCGTGTCCGCCCAACCGGGCTTGCCGCCGCCGTCAGGATGATCGGCCATCACCGCGCCTCCGCGATTGGCGCCAGATACGCGTAAAGCGGATCGGCGAAGATGAAGAGAAGCAGCGCGAAGACCGCCGTGATGACCGGCGGCACGACGCACCAGAGCGGGGCTTCGCGCATGTTGCGCCAGTCGATCGCCTTGGCGCCCGAGCCTTGCGGCCTTGCGCCGTCGGCCGCCGGCTCCAGATAGAACGCCTGCACCGGGATCGACAGCAGATAGACGACATTGAGGAGCGACGAGACGATCAGGACGCCGATGATCGCCAATTGTCCGGCGTCGGCGGCGCCGACCATCAGCAGGAATTTCGGCCAGGAGCCGCCCAAGGGCGGCAAGCCGACAATCGACATCGCGCCGATGAAGAACGCGATGAACGTGATCGGCATCTGGCGGCCGAGCCCGCGCAATTCCGACACCAGAGTCTTGTGCGCGGCGACATAGATCGCGCCCGCGCACATGAACAGGGTCATCTTGCCGGCGGCGTGCGCGGCGATCTGCATCGCGCCGCCCATCACGCCCATCGACGTCGCCAGCATCGCGCCCAAGGTCACATAGGAAAGCTGCGACACCGTCGAATAAGCGAGCCGGGCCTTCAGATTGTCCTTGCGCATCGCCATCGCCGACGCCAGCAGGATCGAGGCGGCGGCGATCCACATATAAGGCGTCGCGGCGCCGGTCTCGCCGAGGAAATCGACGCCGAAAATATAGACCGCGATCTTCAGCACGGAAAATACGCCCGCCTTGACGACCGCGACCGCGTGCAGGAACGCCGACACCGGCGTCGGCGCGACCATCGCATTCGGCAGCCAGGGATGGACCGGCATCAGCGCCGCCTTCGCCGCGCCGAACGCGAAAAGCCCCATCAGGATCATCGGCAATGCGCCGGCGTCGGCGAGCGGCGCCGACAGAATGCCGCCTGGCGTGAAATCGGTGGTCCCGGCGATCGAATAGACCCAGACGATCGCCGGCAGCAAAAGCCCGATCGACGTGCCCATCAAGACGCCGAGATAGACGCGGCCGCCATGGCGCGCCGCATCGTCGCCCTTGTGGGTGACCAGCGGGTAAGTCGACAGCGTCAGCATCTCGTAGAAGATGAAAAGCGTGAAGAGATTGGCGGCGTAGGCGACGCCCATCGCCGAGGCGATGGCGACAGCAAAGCACATGTAAAAGCGCGTCTGGTGCTTCTCGTGATGGCCGCGCATATAGCCGATCGAATAGAGCGAGTTGACCGTCCACAAGACGCTCGCCAGCACCGCGAACATCGCGCCGAGGGGTTCCGCCTGAAACGCCATCGGCAGGCCGCCGACGACAGTGAACAGGAGGTAGCCCGGCCGCGCGCCCTCGCCGACCGCGAAAAGCCCCAACAGGATCATCGGCAATGCGCCGGCGTCGGCGAGCGGCGCCGACAGAATGCCGCCTGGC
>JBGSNB010000121.1:0-2875 GCA_041739835.1 Parvularculaceae bacterium
CAGCCAAGGCCCGCGCGCGAAGATCCATGGAAAGTGGTTTGCCCATCCCAAAGCCCATCAAATGCTCCGGGTAGACTGAATCACGCATTCGACCCGCCGGGAATCCCCTAGCGATTCATGACGCTCGGGAACCGCTCTAGAATCAACGGCGCCCGCGTCGCTTTCGAGGGCGATCCCGAAATGCCGCTGCTGTGGTTCCTGCGAGAGGCGGCCGGCTGCAAGGGCGTCAAATTCGGTTGCGGGGCGGCGCAATGCGGCGCCTGCACCGTCCATATCGACGGCGTCGCGGTCAGGTCCTGCGTCACGCCGATGGCGGCCGTCGCCGGAAAGCGCGTGACGACAATCGAGGGACTGGCGCAAGGCGACACGCTGCATCCGGTGCAGCAGGCGTGGATCGAGGAAGATGTCGCGCAATGCGGCTATTGTCAGGCCGGACAGATCATGGCGGTCGCGGCGCTGCTTGAAGAAAACCCCAATCCGACCGATGCGGATATCGACGCCGGCCTCACCAATATCTGCCGCTGCGGAACCTATGCGCGGATCAGAAAAGCCGTGTATCGCGCCGCCGCGCTCAAAGCGAATGGGGGGGCGTCATGAACGCGCCATTTGTGCAGACGCGCCGCGATATTCTCCGCTATGCGGCGGCCGGCGGCGCGCTTGTCATCGCCGCGCCGCTCGCCAGCTGCGCCAGGCGTCCGTCGGACGAAATGCCCGCGCCGCCGGCGTTGACATGGTTCGAGGGAAAGGTCGGCGCCTTTGTCATCATTCGCGCCGACGAGACCGTGCAGATTGCTTTTCCAAATCCGGAAATGGGACAGGGCGTCGACACCTCGCTGCCGATGCTGGTCGCGGAAGAGCTCGATGTCGATTTCGACCAGGTCGAGACCATCCAGATGCCGCTGGAGCTCATGCCGACTGAAGACGGCCAGATGACGTGGCGGTATGTGCCGCAAGGGTCAGGCGGCAGTTTTTCCATCCCTGGTCATTTTGAAGCGCTGCGTCAGGCGGGCGCCCTCGCCCGCGCGCTGATCGTCGCCGCGGCCGCCCGGCAATTCGGCGTTCCCGCATCGGAGCTGACGACCGAAAGGGGCGTTGTCCGACACGCCGCCTCGGGACGAGAAGCGACTTATGGCGCTCTCGCGGAAGCCGCTGCGTCGATCGCCGCGCCGGCCGAAGCGCCGCCGCTGAAGACGCGTGAACAATTTCGGATCATCGGAACCGCTCAGAAAATGAAGAATGCGCGCGCCATCGTCACCGGGCGCGCCATCTACGGCATCGATGCGGAACTTCCGGGCATGCTGCACGCCGTGATGGAGCGTTGCCCCTATTTCGACGGCACGGCGAAATCGGTTGATGACAGCGCCGCGCGCGCTGTTGCGGGCGTGCGCGACGTCGTCAAGGTGAACCGTCCGGCGCTCGGCGCACCCTATGACGTGCAGGCGGAGGGCTATGCAGTCGTCGCGGATACGCTGTGGGCGGCGATGAAGGGTCGGCGCGCGCTGAAAATCGATTGGGATCACGGGCCATTCGCCGACGAGTCTTCGGCGAAATTCCGCCAGCATTGCGCCGATCTTCTCGCGGGCTCCGGACAGATCGTCCGCAATGACGGTGATTTTGACGCCGCTTTCGCCGGCGCCGCTGCGACATATGAAGCGACATATTGGGAGCCCTATGTCAGCCACGCGCCGCTGGAGCCGCAGAACGCACTTGTCGACGTCCGCGAAGACCGCGTCACCATCATCGCGCCGACGCAAATGCCCTCGGGCGCCAGCCGCGAAGTCGGAACGCTGCTCGGGATCGACCGGCAGAAAATCGAAGTGCTGGCGACGCGCCTTGGCGGCGGATTCGGCCGGCGCCTTTCAAACGATTATGTCATCGAGGCGGCGCTGATCAGCCGCGCCGTCAAGGCTCCGGTCAAGCTGTTGTGGACGCGCGAAGACGATCTTCGGCATGATTTCTATCGCCCGGCCGGCCTGCACCATCTGCGCGCCGGCTTTGATGCGGATGGAAGACTGGTCGCCTGGACGCACCGGCTCGCCAGCGCGTCGAAATATTACCGGCGGCCCAATATGCCGGAAACGGAGTATTGGACCGCCGAACTCTACCCGGATGATTTTCCATCCCGGCTCGTCGACAATTATCGCCTCGAATATTTCTCGGCGAAATCCGGCGCGCCGCGCGGGTCGTGGCGTGCGCCGGCGCACACCGCCAACGCCTTCGTCGTCCAGAGCTTCCTCGACGAGATCGCGCATAATCGCGGCGAAGATCCGCTGCAACTCCGACTGCGTCTCCTCGGCGAGGCGCGGGACCTTCCCTATGAGCAGCATGGCGGGCCTGTCTTCAATCCGGGGCGGCTTGCGGCCTGTCTTCGTCTTGCGGCGGAAAAGGGCGGCTATGGCGAGGCGATGTCCGCCGGAAAAGGGCGCGGCATCGCCGGGCACTTCACTTTTGGCGGCTATTGCGCGCAGGTCGTCGATGTCGAGGTCGCGGCGGACGGCGCGCTGCGAGTCTCGCGCGTCGTGGCGGCGGTCGATATCGGGACCGTCGTCAACCCGAACGGCGTCAGGGCGCAGATGGAGTCCGGCGTCAATGACGGTCTTTCAACGGCGCTAAGGCTCTCCATCAATATCGAGGGCGGCCGTGTCGTCGAAGGCAATTTCGATGCCTATCCGCTGATGCGTCTCGCCGATGCGCCGCCCGTCATCGAGACTCACATCATCGACAAGGGCGAGGCGCCGGCCGGCATGGGCGAAATGGGGATACCGCCGCTGGCGCCGGCGCTGACCAACGCGATTTTTCAGGCGACCGGCAAGCGCATTCGCGATCTGCCAATTGCGGACCAGTTGCGCGGCGGATGAGCATCGCGCCGCCCTTC
>JBGSNB010000147.1:0-6837 GCA_041739835.1 Parvularculaceae bacterium
CGGCAAGCGGCGCAAGAACCGTTTCGGAAAAGCGCGCCAGCGCGGCGGCGAGAACTTCCTCCGCCATCTGCTGCTTGCCGTGCGGAAAGCGATGATAGAGGCTGGCCTTTTGAAGGCCGGTCGCCCGCGCAAGTTCCGTCAGCGACGCGGCGTCATAGCCGACATCGCGGAAGACGTCCGCAAGGCTCGCGAGGAGCTTCTCGTCGTCGATTGTTTGCGGCCTCGCCATTTTTCCGTCTTCTCGCGATCCTTTGACCGCCGCCGGCGCCGGCGCCCGACGCGATTTACGGCGGCCTCCATTTGGCTGGAGCTGTTTTATACCGAACGTTCGGTAAATGCAACCCCCGAGAGGAAGTCCATGTCGAAAACAGCGATTGTCGCCATTTCCGATCCGAAAGCCGGCGGTCGCGCCGATGTTTTCGGCGCCGCCGACGGCGCGGGGGGCGGGCGTCACGCTGGTCCGCGAATCGTCGTTCCGGGCGCCACCGGCATTCTCGATCTGTCGCGCTATCTCGACGACGGCTGGCGCCTCGTTACCTTCTGAGCGAAAGCGGGCAGAGCCGGCGCCCGGCCTCGCCCCTATTCCTTCGCGGCGCCGCCGCCGAACGCCCTCGTCCTCAGCGCCGCTTCAGTTTCCTGCATATAGTCGCGGCGGATCGGCGCCGACGCGTGCGATTTCGCCAGCTGAATCTGAAAATTCAGATGACCGCTTGAGCGGAAGGAGAATTCCGCCGTCGCAAGATAGAATTCCCACATTCGGCAGAAGCGTTCGTCGAACATCGCTTGAACGGCGTCGCGATTTGCGGCGAAGCGCCGGCTCCATTCGCGCAGCGTGTCGGCGTAATGGAGCCGCAATACTTCAACGTCGCTGACCCAAAGGCCGGTCGGTTCGATGGCGGCCATCGTCTCCGACAGCGACGGCGAATAGCCGCCGGGAAAGATGTACTTGCGAATCCACGGTCCGGTGGCGCCCGGCGGACCCTTGCGGCCGATGGTGTGGATGAGCGCGAGCCCGTCCGCCGTCAAAAGATCGTCGATCTTGCCGAAAAATTCCGGATAATGCGGAACGCCGACATGCTCGAACATGCCGACGGAGACAATGCGGTCGAATTTTTCCGTCGCCTCGCGATAATCGAGCAGCCGAAAATCAACCGAGCCGGCGAGGCCGTGTTCGGCGGCGCGCGCCGCCGCAAGATTGCGCTGTTCGTTCGACAACGTCAGACCGACGACATCGACGCGAAAGGTCTTTGCGAGATACATGGCGAGGCCGCCCCACCCCGAACCGATATCGAGGACGCGCATGCCGGGCTCGATCCGGAGCTTGGCCGCGATGTGCCGCAATTTCGCCTGCTGCGCGTCTTCGAGCGATTGGCCGTCATGCTCGAAATAAGCGCAGGAATAATGCAGATCTTCGTCGAGAAAGAGCCGGTAAAATGCGTTCGAGATGTCATAGTGGTGGGCGACATTCTCCTCCGCCTTGCCGATCGGATTGAATTGCTGGAACCGCCTCAGCCTGCGGACGGCGCCGGCGAGCGCACGCCGGATCGGCCGGGATCTGAGATTGGCGGCGTTCTGATGGAAGAGCTGGAGGAAGCCGCGAAGGTCGCCCTCCGGAATCGTCAGGCCGCCGTCCATATAGGCTTTGCCGACGGCAAGCTCGGGATTGACGAGGATCTTTGCGTAAAGCGACGGATCGTCGAGGCGGATGGCGACGATCGGCGGCGCGCCGTCGCCATGAAGGCGGCGTTGGCCGTCGGCGCCGATTAAGGTCAGCGTCCCGGTCCTGATCGTGCGACCGACCAGACCGTCCAACAAATCCAGCGTCAGGTTCGGCGGCATAAGCTCCCGCGTCGATACGCGCCTATCCCTTAGCTGCGCGCTTCCTCTCATGCGGCAACAGCGATTTTTTCCGTAAGCGGATCGATTTCGGCGTCACTTCGACCAGCTCGTCATCGCCGATATAGGCGATCGCCTGCTCAAGGCTCATGCGGCGCGGCGGCACGAGACGCATCGCTTCGTCCGCCGCCTTGGTGCGGATATTGGTCAGCTTCTTTTCCTTCAGCGGATTGACGTCGAGGTCGCCTTCCTTGGCGGCCTCGCCGATGATCATGCCCTGATAGGTCGCCTCGCCGTCGCCGACAAAAAGAAATCCGCGCTCCTGGATGTACCAGAGCGCATAAAGAACCGTGCTGCCGGCGTCGGTCGAGATCAAAACGCCATTGCGGCGGCCCTCAATCGGGCCCTTGTGCGGCGCATGCTTCAGATAGGAGCGGTTCATGACGCCGGTGCCGCGCGTGTCGGTCAGGAATTCGCCGTGATAGCCGATCAGCGCGCGCGCCGGCGCGTGCAGAATTATGCGCGTCTTGCCGGCCCCCGACGGCTTCATTTCGACGAGTTCGCATTTGCGGCGCGTCAGCTTTTCTATGACGACGCCGGTGAATTCGTCATCGACATCGATAAAGACTTCCTCGATTGGCTCGAGAAGCTGGCCGTTCTCGTCGGTCCTGGTGACGACGCGCGGCCGCGACACCGACAGCTCGAAGCCCTCGCGGCGCATGTTCTCGATGAGAACGCCGAGCTGCAATTCGCCGCGGCCGGCGACTTCCATGGCGTCGCCGCCGACGGCGTCGGTGACGCGGATCGCGACGTCTCCCTCGGCTTGGCGGAGCAGGCGCTCGCGGATGACGCGACTTTGCACCTTGTCGCCTTCGCGGCCGGCAAGCGGCGAATCATTCGCGGTGATGGTGATCGCCAGCGTCGGCGGGTCGATCGGCTGCGCCGGAATGACCTCCGAATTCTCGATGTCGCACAGCGTGTCGGCGACCGAGGCGTCGGAAAACCCGGCAAGCGCGATGATATCGCCGGCTTCGGCCGCGTCGACCGGCTGGCGTTTCAGGCCGCGGAAGGCAAGCACCTTGGTGATGCGCACGCGCTCGATCTCCGAGCCGTCGCGCGCCAGCGCCTTCATCGTGACGCCGGGCTTGGTGACGCCGGAAACAATTCGACCGGTCAGGATGCGGCCGAGATAGGGATCGGCCTCAAGCGTCGTCGCCAGCATCTTGAAGGGCAGCGCGTTCGCATTCGGCGCGATCGGCGGCGGCGGCACATGATCGACGATTTTCTCGAACAGCGGCGCCAGATCGACGCGCGGCCCGTCGAGGGTCAGCGACGCCCAGCCGTCGCGACCCGACGCATAGACGACCGGAAAGTCGAGCTGCTCATTCGAGGCGCCAAGCGCGGCGAAAAGATCGAAGGCGGCGTCGAGGGCGCCGTCCGGATCGGCGCTTGGACGATCGACCTTGTTCAAGACGACGATCGGGCGAAGGCCAAGCGCCAACGCCTTGGTCAGCACGAATTTCGTCTGCGGCATCGGCCCTTCGGCGGCGTCGATCAGCAACAGGCAGCCGTCGACCATCGACAAGATGCGTTCGACTTCGCCGCCGAAATCGGCGTGGCCCGGCGTGTCGACGATGTTGAGGCGGATCGGGGTCGCGCCCTTTTCCCACAGGACGCTGGTGCATTTAGCGAGAATGGTGATGCCGCGCTCACGCTCGATGTCGTTTGAATCCATCGCGCGCTCGGCCATTTCGGTGTTGGCGCGCACCGTCCCCGACTGGCGCAACAGCGCATCGACCAGGGTCGTCTTGCCATGGTCGACATGGGCGATGATGGCGATGTTGCGAAGGGCGGTCATGCGAAAGCGTCTTGGCCTTTGTTGCGGTGCAAAAGAGCAGGAAACAGCGGCGTCCGATGCGCTCTTTTGACCGAAAGGGCAAGGCAAAAACGAAAACGCCGCCCGGCGGGGCGGCGCTTCGCTAGTTCTTTGATGATGGTCAGACGCGCGTCAGCTCGCTGGTGTCCTCGCAAAGCGCGACCGGCTCGCCATTCACGAAAATGACGGTGTAGGGCACATAGCCGCCCATCGCGCCATTCGGCAGCCGGGATTTCACTCGCACATCAACCCCCCAGCCGGGAACGTCTGAATGGCCGCTGATGTCGGCTTCGACCCGATAGGGTTCGCTGACGACCTGGACACGCGCGCCGCGATCATCGGCGAGCCTGTCCTCGACATAGGACGCTGCCTGGACCGGATAATCGTCGGGGCAGTCCGCTATGCCGCCCGCGAATGACGCCCCGAACAGGGCGGCGCCGCCCGCGACCAGAGAAAGCACGCTTTTTCCGAAGGCCATCAAAGGATCTCCCGTATCAGTGACCGGCGACGAGTGTGTCACCGATCTGTTATTGAACTGTCACCATAATGTCATATTCTAACCCCCTGTCAATAGAAAAGCGCAACTTTTGCGCAATTTAGGCGCAACGATTGCGGCTATGTGGTTTTGGCCTGTTTTCGGGCGAAATTCTTCGGAGCGCACGCGGTGCGGTAGTCCGCTTTCGCCGCGTGTCGTCAGGGCGACGCCAAGCGGCAATCGCCTGCCCCTGCATTCACGCCGCGGCGGTTTGCCCCTAGGCTGCCGGCGCCGGGCGGCGAGTGGAGGACGTAATGGCGCGATTGCTGGAACGGGCGGTGAAATTCACGCAGCCGGGCCGTTACATTCTCAACATGCTGCTGTTCCTGACGGCGGTCGCGGCGGTCGTCTATTACCTGTCGCCCTGGAGCCCGGATCCCTCTTCTGTCCTCCTCGACGCTTTCAACGCCAATCCGGCGCTGAACGGCCTTATCCTGTTCGTTCTCGCCTTCGGCGTCATTTATTATTTGCGCGCGGCAGGCGTCGTGCAGCCTGCGATCCGTTGGGCGGAGGCATTCCGCGACGACGCGCGACTACCGCGCGCGCCGGTTCTCCTTGGCGCCATGACGCGCGTTCTCATCATTCCCGATCCCGACTCTGCGACGCGGCGCGACCGGCGCCGCAGCGCGATCTCGCCCGAAGAGACGCGGGCCGTTCTCGATTCCATCGGCACACGGATGGATGAGAGCCGCGACACCGGCCGCTATATCGGCAACCTGCTCGTTTTTCTCGGTCTTCTCGGCACGTTTTGGGGCCTCATAGCCACGGTCAACGGCGTTGCCGCGGTGATCGGCGATTTAGCGAGTGCAGGCGGCGAAGCGGAAGACGCCATCACGCAGCTCATCGCTAACTTGCGCGAACCGCTGTCCGGCATGGGCGTCGCTTTCTCCTCTTCGCTTTTCGGCCTCTCAGGATCGCTGGTGCTCGGCTTTCTCGACCTGCAGGCGAGCCAGGCGCACGGACAATTTTACACCGATATCGAAGACTGGCTGACTGGCATGACGGAAGCGCGCGCGCCGGGCGCCGGCGCGCGTTCCTCCTTGAGCGGCGCGGAGGACGGATTCACCTTGCTCGAAGCGGCGTTCGCCGCCAACACCGAGGTGCTCATCAAAGCGCAAGCGGGGCAGATGGCTGAACTCAAAGACGAAGTCCGCGCGCTTAATCGTTCGATCATCCGCGGATCGAAGGAGTAACACCTTGGCGCGCCGCCGCAGATCTTCAGAGGCCAACATCTGGCCGGGCTTTGTCGATGGACTGTCGACGCTGCTCCTTGTCCTGATGTTCGTGCTGTCGATCTTCGTTGTCGCGCAATTCTACCTCGGATCGAAGCTGACCCTCGTCAAGGACGAGCTGGCGACGAAGGATTCGGAACTCGCGCGCCTGACCCAGCGCATCAATGAGCTGGCCGAGCAGCTCGGCCTCGCACAGGCGGAGAAAGACAAGCTCGCGGCGCAGATCCTCGCGCTCGAAACGACGATCGCCGACAAGGATGCGCTGCTGGCGACCGCCGCCGCGGCGCTCGCCGCCAGCCAGTCCGCCGTCGCCGCCTCCGCCGAGGAATTAAAGGCCGAAAAGGCCCTCACCGACGACCAGAAATCGCAGATCGCGACTCTGAATGCGCAGCTCGCGGCTTTGCGCCGGCAGCTCCAGAGCCTGCAGGAAGCGCTCGACGCCGCCGAGGCGAAAGACAAGGAACAGAACGCGCAGATCGAAAACCTGTCGCAGCGCCTCAACGCCGCTCTCGCCCGCAAGGTGCAGGAGCTGCAGGAAGTGCGCTCGCGCTTTTTCGAAGCGCTGCGGGCGGCGCTCGGCGATCGCACGGACATCAAGGTCGTCGGCGATCGCTTCGTCTTCGAGAGCGATATTTTCTTCGCGTCCTGTTCGGCGACGATCGGCGAGGCGGGCAAAGTCGAGCTGAACAAGCTCGCGGACATATTGCTCGACATCAAGGACGACATCCCGGCCGACGTGCCGTGGATTTTGCGGGTCGACGGTCACGCCGATGCGGCCCCGCTTGGTCCTTCCTGCGCGGCGGTGTTTTCATCCAACCTTGAATTGTCAGCGCAGCGTGCGATTTCAGTCGTCGACTACCTGAAGACGCGCGGCGTTCCCGCCAAACGCATGATGGCGACGGGATCGGGATCGGAGTGGCCGCTGGTCGCCGGCTATTCGGCGGCGTCGCTGGCGCAGAACCGCCGCATCGAATTCAAGCTCGACGCGAGATAGATGGCGCGTCTCACCGGCCGAAATATTCGCGCTCGCAATGATTGCCGCCGCTCGCCGCGGCATGCGCCGGCGGGACCGGCGCAAATCCCTCAACGATCAGCGCGGCGACCCTTGGATCTGACCAATAGGCGTTATGCGCGGTCATCGGGTCGGCGAAGGACAGGCCGAGGAGATCGCGCTTCGGCGCGATTTCGATGGTCGCATTGGTGATCCGCGCGCAAAGGCGCCGGTCTACATATTCGTCGGCGAAATCTTCCGGGATGCGATAGCTGAGGAGATCATTCGGGTCCGACACCGCGACGATCGACAGCCGCCCGAACCGCCGCTCGCGCGCCTGCGGTCCGCCCGCCTCGCAGAACGCCGC
>JBGSNB010000166.1:0-4665 GCA_041739835.1 Parvularculaceae bacterium
GTCGCTTCGCCGGCGCCCTCCTTGGGCGGCCAACGCCAGCGCTTGGCTCCGGCGGCGGTCAGTCGCCCAACGAAACCCGCTCCGGCGGAGCCGGAAGGACGCGCGCCCGACCTTGGGGGAGAGGGCGCGCGTCCTTTCCCATTTTGGCGCGCCGGCTTGGCCAGTCTGTCCGGATGCGCTTAGGGTCCGCCGGGTGGTATTCCGGGAGGCTTTCATGAATTTTTTCGCCGTCGCCGCGCTGGCGGCGGGATTGGCGATGTCGACGCTGGCGCCCGCCGCCGCCTCGGAGTCGCTGGACGTTCTTTTCGCCGATTACTGGGCGAATGAGCTGCGGGAAAATCCGTTCTCTGCGACCTATGCCGGCGTCGAGGTTTATAATGACAAGGTCCCGTCCGCCGCGCCGGAAGACCAGGAGCGGCGCCTCGAGCAGGCGCGCGCCTTTCTCGCGCGCCTCGACGCGGCGGAAATCGCCGGCGATGAGGACCGGCTGAACGCTTCCTTGCTTCGGTTCATCCTGACGCACGCGATCGCGCTTGGCGAACACCGCGGCTGGCGCATCCCCTTCCTGTCGGACAGCGGCTTTCACAATGAATTCGCGTTCGTCGTCGATGCGACGGCGTTTCGCACCGAAGCGGACTACCCCGCGTATCTTTCGCGACTTGCGGCGTTGCCCGCCTATCTCGACCAGAATGTTGAGAACATGCGCCTCGGCCTTGCGGAAGGCTTCACGCAGCCGAAGGAAATTCTCGACGGCATCCTGCCGTCCTTCGAAGCGCAGGCAGGTCCGGCGGCGGAGGATCACCCGCTTTACGCGCCGTTCAAGTCGATGCCGGCGTCCATATCCGCGAAGAAGGCGAAAGCGCTCGCGGCTGAAGCGCGCGCGCTGATCGCCGATGCGGTCATTCCCGCCTTCCGCCGCACCTATGAATTCATGCGCGACGATTATGCGGCGGGCGCGGCGGACAAGATCGGCGCCGCGGCGCTGCCGGGCGGCGGCGCCTATTACGAGGCGCTGGTCCGCTATTACACGACGCGCGACGACGTCACCGCCGAGGGCATTCACAAGCTCGGCCTGAAAGAGGTCGCGCGCATCCGCAAGGAGATGGACGGCGTCATCAGGAAGACCGGCTTTACCGGCGACTTCGCCGCGTTTCTGGAATTCCTGCGCACCGATCCGCAATTCTACGCGACGACGCCCCAGCAATTGCTCGAACGCGCGGCGTTCCTGTCGAAGACGATCGACGGCAAGCTGCCCGCTTTTTTTGGCAAGCTGCCGCGCCAGCCCTATTCGGTCGAGGCGGTGCCCGATGAAATCGCGCCGAACTACACGACCGGTCGCTATGTGCCGGCGGCCCCCGGGGCCGGGCGCGGCGGGCGCTATTGGGTGAACACCTACGCGCTCGACAAGCGCCCGCTCTATGAATTGCCGGCGCTGACCTTGCATGAAGCGGTTCCGGGCCATCACCTTCAAGGCGCGCTCGCCTATGAAATCGAAGGCGCGCCGGAATTCCGCAAGCAATTTTATCCGCATGCTTTCGGCGAAGGCTGGGGGCTCTATGCGGAAAAGCTCGGCGTTGAAATGGGCGTCTATCAAACGCCATATGACGAATTCGGGCGGCTGTCCTATGAAATGTGGCGCGCCTGCCGCCTTGTCATCGACACCGGCATTCATGCGAAAGGCTGGACGCGCCAGCAGGCGCTCGATTATCTCGCCGGCAACACCGCGCTGTCGCTGAAGAATGTGCAAGTCGAGGTCGATCGCTATATCGCCTGGCCGGGACAGGCGCTCGCCTACAAGATGGGCGAACTGACGATCTGGGAATTGCGGCGCAAGGCGGAAAAGGCGCTCGGCGCGAAATTCGACATTCGCGAATTTCACGATGTCGTCGTCACGCAGGGCGGGCTGCCGCTGGTCGTCCTCGGCGAGGAGGTTGACGCGTACATCGCAGCGAAAAAAGCGGAATGACCCCGGTCGTCGAAACGCCGAGACTAAAGCTTCGCGGCCGCACGCTGGCGGATTTTCCGGCCTACGCCGCGATGTGGGCGGCGCCGGAGGTCGCGCGATTCACAACGGTCGAGCCGCTCGGGGCGGAGGAAGCGTGGGTCAAATTCGCCCGCATGGAGGGGCTCTGGGCGCTGACCGGCTACGGGTTCTGGCTGGTTGAGGAAAAATCGACGGGCGCCGTCATCGGCGAAATCGGACTTGCGGATTTCAAGCGCGCGATCACGCCGTCGCTCGACGGCATGCCGGAATTCGGCTGGGTGCTGGCGCCGGCGGCGCAAGGCCGCGGCTATGCGAAAGAGGCGGTCGCGGCGGCGCTGCGCTGGGGCGAAGCGAAATTTCCGCGCACGATCTTTTCCTGCATCATCGATCCGCGCAACATGGCGTCGATCAGCGTCGCCAGGGCGCACGGATTTGAGCAGGCGGCGAGGGCGCCCTACAAGGGCGTCGAGATCGCGATCTTTCACCGCGCGCCGCAGGGCTGACGCGATCACAAATCGCCCGGCGGACTTTCCGCCGACGGCGGGATCGTCCATCATCAGCGGCGTGGGGTGCCATCGGGGGCGCGGCGTGGACATCGAAACGGCGGAACGGATCTGGCTGGTCGTCGGCGCCTATCTCGTAGCCGGCGCGCTGTTTGCGCTTTATTTCGCCTGGCGCGGCGCGGCGCTGCTGGACCCGGCGGCGAAAGGTTCCGGCGCCGCATTCCGCTTGCTGCTGATACCGGGCGCGATCGGCCTGTGGCCGGTGCTCATGATGACGATGCTGCTGACGCCGGGGCGACGGATCAAATGAGACGCCCGCAGCGACGCCTGCATCTGCTGATGTGGATCGCGCTCGCGCCGGCGATCGCGGCGGGCGTCCTCCTGGCGCTCCGGCATGCGCCGGCGGAGCCGCTTGCGGATCTTGCGGAAATCCTCGTCACCGACGGAGCCGACTGATGGGCGTCCGGCATCAGGCGGTGCAGTGGAACGGCAACAAGATCGTCTACGATCTTTACATGCTGGCGGCGCTCGCAGCGTTCATCGCCGTTTTCATGATCGTCGGTCTCGAAGCGTATCCGACAGGTCACGAGGCGGACCCCGTCGTGCTGCTCATTCGCGCGCTCGGCTCAGCGGCGTTCCTGATGCTGACGATCGCCCTGATGATCGGCCCGCTGGCGCGGCTGTCGCCGCGCTTCCTGCCGTTTCTCTATAACCGCCGCCATCTCGGCGTGATGACGTTCCTCGTCGCCGCCGCGCATTTCGGCCTGTCGCTGTTCTGGTATCATTTCGGCGGGCCGCTCAATCCCTTCGTGTCGCTCCTCGTTTCCAATCCGCTCTATCAGTCGAAACAGGGTTTCCCATTCGAGGCGTTCGGTCTCGCCGCCTTTGCGATCCTCTTCGTGATGGCGGCGACAAGCCATGATTTCTGGTTGAAGAATTTGTCGGCGGGCGTCTGGAAGCTGATCCACACGCTGGCCTATCCCGCCTATGGGCTGCTGGTGCTGCATATCGCCTATGGCGCCTTGATGACTGAAAAATCCCCGCTTTATCCGGCGCTCGTCATCCTCGGGCTCGCGCTGGTCGCAGGGCTTCATCTCGCCGCGGGCATGCGCGAATGGGCGCGCGACAGCGGCATGAAGGGCGTCAAGGCGCCCGATGGCTGGATCGATGTCTGCGCGCCCGACGATATCCCCGACAAGCGCGCCGTGATCGCGCCATTGCCGAAGGGCGACCGCGTCGCGGTCTTCCGTGACGGCGCCAAAATCTATGCGGTCGACAATGCCTGCCGCCACCAGAACGGCCCGCTCGGCGAAGGCTGCATCAAGGACGGCGTCATCACCTGCCCGTGGCACGGCTGGCAATATCGCCCGCAGGACGGCGTCTCCCCGCCGCCTTACGAAGAGCGCATTTCCACCCATGACGCGCGGCTCTCCAGCCTCGGCCGCGTTTTCGTCCGTATCAGGAGGAACGCCCCCGGCGCCGCGGGCGCCTTCATCGATCTTGGGGAGGGGCGAGGATGAGCCTTAATCGCGGCGTCATCGCCCCGAAAAAAGACGACGATCTCTATATCGGCTGGGCGAAGGCGCCGGCGGTCGACCGGCGATTCCTGCTCGCGTCGGCGCCGCTGCTGCTCGGCGTGACGACAGGCCTCGGCTGGCTGGTCGCCAAGAACCTCGGCGACCCCGGCGCCGGCAAATGGGAAACCGGCGCGACGCATGTCGTCGAAGGTGCGCTGGCGATGAAGCCCTATCCGATGATCCGTCTCGCCGACGAGACTGCGCCTTTCGGCCTGCACTCGGTCCTGATCGTCGCGCAGGGAAAATGCACGAGCGCGTTGAAGCTCGCCGACCTTGACGGGCTGCCGGTGCGCGCGCGCGGCGTTCTGATCGAACGCAAGGATCGCCGGATGCTGGAGGTGCCGCTCTCGGTCAATCAGTGGATCGAGCCGCTGATCGCCGACGCGCCGGGCGTCCTTGTCGATCCGCCGACGCAATCGCTCGGGCGTTTTGCGCTCGCCGGACAGATCATGGATTCGAAGTGCTTTTTCGGCGTCATGCGTCCCGGCCGCGGCAAGACTCACAAGGCCTGCGCCGCGCTGTGCATTCGCGGCGGCGTGCCGCCGTCCTCCTGGGCGCGCGACAGTAAAGGCCGCGAAAGCGTGCTGCTGATGACCGACGC
>JBGSNB010000192.1:0-1733 GCA_041739835.1 Parvularculaceae bacterium
GCCGCCGCCGCCGCCGTCGCATCCGCCTGCGTCGCTCGGCCCGCAATCGCCGCCGGTCGAGCCGGCGGCGACGTTGGCCATCGTACCGTCACCGCTCCCGTCCGCCTGTCTGCGCCTTTTCGGCGCCGAAAAGGAAACGCCCGTGACAAGAACGACGCCCAAAATGAGTACCCACCAAAACTCAGCCAGGAAATCAGCCATCGCCTGCTCTCCTTTTGTCCCGCATCCGCAGCTTGTCAAATCTCCTTTACAGGCCTTGCGCCGACTTGTCAATGTCGCTTGACATGCCGGCGCGAACCGCTAGCGCAAGACAAGGGCCCCCGCGAGGGCGAAAGCGGCGATTCCGGCGAACCACAAGGCGGCGCGCGTCATCCGGCCTTGATGCGACAACGCGCGCGCCAGATCCTCAGTCGTCTCCTGCGAAAGGCCGAGCCGGTCGTCCGACACGCGTTCGGATGCGGCGGCGATGATCTCGACATAGCGCGGCAGGTGCGGCGCGATGTCGAGCGCTTTTTGCGTCGCATCGCGCAGCCGCTCGATCTGGCGTCGCGGCCCGATCGCTTCGGCGATCGCCGCCCTGACAATCGGCGTCGCCGCCTCCCACATGTTGATTTCCGGATCGAGCGAGCGCGCGACGCCCTCGACAGTCACCATCGTGCGCTGGAGGAGTACAAGTTCCGGGCGCAGATGCATGTCGAACAGCGCCGTCACGTCAAACAGCTGCTGCAGCACGCGGCTCATATCGACCTTGTCGGCGGAAAGCCCGAACAACGGCTCGCCGACCGCGCGCAGCCCTTGCGCGAACGCGTCGATCGAATGTTTCCTCGAAACGTAGCCGGCGTCGAAATGCACTCTTGCGGTGCGCACATAATCGCGGGTGATGAAGCCGTGAATGATCTCGGCGAAGGTCCGGCGCGTCTGCTCGTCGAGCCGTCCCATGATGCCGAAATCGACCAGCACAAGCCGGCCTTCGGCGTCGATCATCAGGTTTCCCTGGTGCATGTCGGCGTGGAAAAACCCCTTGATCAGCGCCTGCGTCAGGAACGAGTCGATCACCGTCCGCGCGAGGCGCCGGCGATCGACGCCCTTGGCGGCGAGCGCATCGACATCGCTGACCGAAGTCGCGTCGATCCAGTCGAGGGTGAGGACGCGCCGCGCCGTCAGCGGCCAGACGATCTCGGGGACGCGCACCCCGGGCGTCTCTGTCAGATCATCTTTCAGCGCCGATGCCGCGGCGGCTTCCATGCGAAGGTCAAGCTCCAGCGCGGCCGCGGCTTTCAGCGTTGCGATGAATTTGACCGGCTCCATCCGCTTCGTCGCCGCCGACAGTCCTTCGATCAGGCGCGCCGCGCGGGCGAAGGCGCGAAACTCGGATGCGACTTCCGGCTCGATCCGTGGACGGAGCACTTTCACCGCGACCTCGCGACCGCCCTTCAGCCGCGCGCGGTGAACCTGCGCGATCGAGGCGGCGGCGATCGGTTCGGAGAACTCGTCGAAGAGATCGGCGAGCGGCCTGCCGAAGGCCCGTTCGATTTCGGCGACCGCGTCGGCGCGCGGGAAGGCCGGCATTCGGTCCTGCAGGCGCCCGAGATCCTTCGCCATGTCGAAGCCGATGATGTCCGGCCGGGTCGCCATGAATTGCCCGAGTTTCACATAAGCGGGACTCATTTTTTCGAAAGCGGCGGCGAGGCGCTCGCCGGGGCGCAGCCGCGTCCCGTCGGCGGACCTCGTCG
>JBGSNB010000209.1:0-2452 GCA_041739835.1 Parvularculaceae bacterium
GCTGGCCGCGATCGACGGCGCGGCGGTGCGGTCACGCGCGCAGGACTGGCTCCTCGGAATCCTGGCGCGGGAAGGCGTCGCGGTCGATCCTTCGATCCGGGACGCCCTTTGGCTCGCGCTCTCCAATCTTGCCGAGGCGCCGCCAAGGGAGCGAACAATGACCGGCCTCACGCTCCTGTTGCAGCGCGCCGACATCCGCGACGCCCTCAAACCCTTCACCATCGACGGCGCACACGGGCGCCTGTTCGACGCCGAACGGGACACGCTTGATCTCTCCGAGATCGAGGGCTTCGAGATGGAGGCGCTGATGCGCCGCGAAGCGGCCGTCGCGCCGGCGCTCGCCTATATCTTCGATCGCCTCGACGCGCGATTCGACGGCCGCCCGACGCTGCTCCTCATCGACGAAGCCTGGGTGTTCCTCGATCATCCGCTCTTCGCCGCGCGCCTGCGCGACTGGCTTAAGACGCTCCGCAAGAAGAACGTCTCGGTCGTGTTCGCAACGCAGTCGCTCAGCGACATCGCGGCCTCGAGAATCGCGCCGACCATCATCGAGAGCTGCCCGTCGCGCATCTTCCTCGCCAATGACCGCGCCCAGGAGGCGGGTATTCGTCCGACCTATGAAGGCTTCGGACTCAATGCGCGGCAGATCGAGCTCATCGCGACCGCGACGCCGAAGCGGCACTATTATTACCAGTCGGCGATCGGCAACCGCCTCTTCGAACTGGGCCTTGGCCCCGTCGCCCTCGCGCTGTGCGGCGCCTCATCACCCGCCGATCAGCATCTTATCGACAGGATTGTCCGCGAGGGCGCCGGCGATTTCGCGAGCCGCTTCCTCGCCGCCAAGGGACTCCCCTGGGCGAGCCAGATTCTCACCGACCGCCAACCATTCAACGAAGGAGCCTTGCCATGCGCCGCCGAATGAAACCCGCTTTGTTGATGAGCGTCGCAATGATGACGCTTGGCCTGCCGCCGCTGGCGCCCGCCAGCGCCCAGTTCTTCGGCGGCATTGTCTACGACCCCACCAATTACGCGCAGAATCTTCTGACCGCGACGCGCACGCTGACGATGATCAACAATCAGATCAAACAGCTCACGAACGAAGTGCAAATGATCGTCAACCAGGTGAAGGACCTGACAAGCCTTCCCTACACGGCGCGCGCGGCCTTGGGCGCCCGGCTTGTCGAGATCGAAAATCTGATCAAGACCGCGAAGGGCCTCGCCTACGACGTCGCCTCGATCGACGCGTCGTTCACGGCGCTGTTCCCGGAGGATTACAGCGCGACCCCGAATGCGACCATGGCGGCGGACGCCCGCGCGCACTGGCAGGAAGCCAGCCGCGCCTTCCACGACGCCATGCTGATGCAGGCGAAAATCGCGGAGACGATCTCCGCCGATATGACGACGCTCGACGAGATCGTCACGCAAAGCGAAGGCGCGATCGGCGACCTTCAGGTCAGCCAGGCGGCGAACCAGCTCCTCGCGCTGCAGGCGAAACAGGCGATGCAAACCGCGGAGCTCTTCGCGGTATCGTCGCGCGCCGACGCGCTCGACCGCGCCCGTCAGCTGCAAATGGAGGAGCGCGCCCGCATCCACCGTACCCGCTTCATCGGCGACGGCGTCATTTATCCCTGAGAAATCCCATCGGGCCACAGGCACATGAATAACCTCAACGTCATCGACCAGTTCACCGCGACCTTTGTCAGCTACATCGACAGCGGATTTGGGCTTCTGCAGGGCGACGTCGGATTCCTGACCGCGATCCTGATCGGCATCGACATCGTCCTCGCCGGCCTCTTCTGGTCGATGAACGGGGTCGACAATGTGATCGGCCAGTTCGTCAAGAAAGTGCTCTATGTCGGCGCCTTCGCCTTCATCATCAACAATTTCCGGCTGCTCTCCGACATCATCTTTGCAAGCTTCGCCGGTCTCGGCCTCGTCGCCACGGGCACGACGCTGACCGCCGCCGATCTGATGAAGCCGGGCTTTGTCGCCGACACCGGCTACACCGCCGCCTATCCCTTGCTCACCGAAGCGAACGCGCTGCTCGGATTCCCGAGCTTCTTTGATAATTTCGTGACCATCGCCATCATCATTCTCGCCTGGGTGATCGTCCTCTTCGCCTTCTTCATTCTGGCGATCCAGCTCTTCGTCACCATCATCGAGTTCAAGCTGACGACCTTGGCGGGCTTCGTCCTCGTGCCCTTCGCGCTCTGGAACAAAACCTCTTTCCTCGCCGAGCGCGTGCTCGGCAACGTCATCTCCTCGGGCATAAAGCTGATGGTCCTCGCCATCATCGTCGGTATCGGATCGACCATCTTCGGGTCGATCACCGCGGCCTTCCCGGCCGGCGCGGTGACGCTCGAAGACGCGGCCGCGACTATCCTCGCCGCGCTCTCCCTGCTGGCGCTCGGCATCTTCGGGCCAGGGATCGCCACGGGGCTAATCTCCGGCG
>JBGSNB010000343.1:0-2139 GCA_041739835.1 Parvularculaceae bacterium
AGCGCCGTTGCCGCCGGATGCGGGCGGTCAGCGGCGGAAATCACGCAGAGCCTTTCGAGGCGCTCGGGAAATTCCTCGGCGAAGGCAAGCGCAACCATGCCGCCATAGGAAGCGCCGACAAAGGCGGCGAGCCCGTTCGCATTGATCTTCGTCAGCGCGAAGGCGAGCGCGCGCGCCTGATCTCGACTTGAAACCGTCAGCGCCGCCTCGCCGGGATTCGGCAGGAAATCGAAGCCGGCGACGCAGAATTTCTTGAGATCGATGGCGCGGCCGGTGCCGACCAAATCGCTCCACCATCCATGCTCGGCGGGCGAGTCGGCGACCGCGCGGCCGGCCGAAATGCCGCCGGCGACCGCGATCATCGGACGCGCGGGATCGCCAAACAGCCGTAGTCGGATTTCCGGACGCGCAAGTTTCTCGCCCGATTGCAGACGGAAATCCGCAGGCAGCAGCACGCTGACGTCGCACGCCTCTCGCCGCGTCTTGGGTTCATCTTGAAGTCTCTCGGCGGCGGTCATGGGTCGGCCTCTGCAATCTCGTCAGCGCAACAAGCCATTCGCAGAGACCCAATCGGACCTGGCGTTTTCCGCCTGTCGTCCGACTCATCTCTCGAAACGGAAACCCGTCCCGAAGAAATTGGCACCTTTCCAAATGACAGGTCGTGTCGTCTGGCGGTTGCCCCAGCGTCTAAGGGCCTGTCCCTCAGCTGGTCTTGATGAGCGTGAGCGCGAAACTAGCCGCAAATTCCGGATCGTCAATAGAAAAATCGCCGCGAAATTCGCGGCCCGGAATGATCCGCAGACGAATGATCGACGAAGAATTTCGTCGGAAAGCCCGGCCCTGGAGACTTAAGCGTCGGAATTTTCTCGGTTTTTCGTTACAGCAGAAAACACCCAGAAGCACGGGTTGGGGCATATAACATGTCCGCCGGCCGCCATATTTTAGCTGTTTCTGCTATTTTGAGCGAATATTCTTCGCATTCGCAGCATATTTCCCTTGCGGAAGCGGAGCCTGCGCCTTTAGCGTTTGGCAGCGAATCGCGTCCGCCGGCCAGACGGGACGCGCGCGCGTGCGCAAGTCGAAAAAATGCATAAATGGGAAACGCCTGACCGACGATGCTGAAATTCACCGATCTCGATCGCGAAACGCCGAAAAAGCGCGCCGCTGCGGCGCGCCGCGCGGATTTTCGCGAAATCTATCGGGGCTTTGAAGTTCGAGTGGCGGCGGCGCAGGCCTCGCGCTGCAGCCAGTGCGGCGTCCCCTTTTGCCAGAACCATTGTCCGCTCACGAATGATATTCCGGACTGGCTGCGCCTCGCTGCCGAAGGTCGGCTGAAGGAAGCCTATGCGCTTTCGTCGGCCACCAACACCATGCCGGAAATCTGCGGGCGCATCTGCCCGCAAGATCGCCTCTGCGAAGGCGCTTGCGTCATCGAACAGTCCGGCCACGGAACAGTGACGATCGGCGCCATCGAACAGTTCATCACGGAGACCGCGTTCGAGAACGGCTGGATCGAGCCGATCGCCGTCGGCGAGGCGTCCGGCTGGTCGGTCGGCATCATCGGCGCCGGCCCCGCGGGCCTTGCCGCCGCCGAGGAGTTGCGCAAGGCGGGCGTCGACGTTGTCATTTATGACCGCCATGACCGCGCCGGCGGGCTGCTCGTCTACGGCATCCCGAATTTCAAGCTGGAAAAGGAAGTTGTCGCGCGCCGCATTCGCCGGCTGGAAGACGCTAACGTCGAATTCCGGCTGAATTTCGAGGTCGGACGCGAGGCGCGCCTCCACGATATTCGCGACCGGCATGACGCGGTGCTGATCGCAACCGGCGTTTACAAGGGGCGCGTACTCGGGATCGATGGCGAGGACGCCGAGGGCGTCGTTCCGGCGCTCGATTACCTCACCGCGTCGAACCGCATCGGGTTAGGCGACCGCGTCGCCGATTACGACAGCGGCCGGCTGAACGCTAAAGGAAAGCGCGTCGTCGTCATCGGCGGCGGCGACACCGCGATGGACTGCGTCAGGACCGCGGTACGGCAGGGCGCGACCCGCGTCACCTGCCTTTACCGCCGCGACCGCTCGAATATGCCGGGCTCGGCGCGCGAGACCGCGAACGCCGAAGAAGAAGGCGTCCTCTTCGAAT
>JBGSNB010000359.1:0-1734 GCA_041739835.1 Parvularculaceae bacterium
GGCCGGAAGACCCGAGGCCGCGGCGCCGGCGGCGTCGACGCCGAAATAGACGTCGATGAAATCGGCGCTCGCGATCGTTGTCCGCGGCCCAAAGCTCCAGGCGAGATCGCCGTCGCGCCGCGCGATCTGCGCGCTGAGGTCGGAAACGACGCCCTCATGGCCGCCGAGACCGCGGCGGATGTCGGCGCGCAGCCGGAACTGCCCGCTTGCATATTGCGCGAACCCGCCGAGTTCGGCCGCTGCGGGAATGTCGCGAAGACCGTCGAGATCGTCCGTTTCGCCGGTGATAAGGAATGGCGAGCCGCCTGTCGCAGCTTCGCGGCCGAACCGGATGCGCGCCAGCGGGCCGGCCTTGAAACTCGGCGTGTTGACGAGGTTATAGCCGGCGCCCTCCGGAACCGAGGCGAAGAAGCGGTCCTTCCAGGCGAGGCGAATATCTGGAAAGACCGAGAAACCGTAATCATCCGCACCCTGATAGATCGGCCCGACGACCGGCGCAAAGCCGACAGTGACCGAGAACGCGGGCGCACCCGGCGCGCCGGCCGGCTGTGCAAGAGCGGGACCGGCCGCGGCAAGGAAGGCGAAGGCTGCATAGAAGGGGTTAGCGACGGCTTTCATCGGGGCTCACTCCACAGGACGCTCGGCTCGATACGTTGGGATCGCCGTCGCCGATCATCGGGCGGATGAGCCTGCCTGAATAAATACGGGGATTGCGAAAGCGGCCGCGCCGGTCGTCTGCATTAGGGCATCTCGCAAAAACCACGACCGGCCTCATTCCCCTGCGCGCGCCGCCGCGAGAACCGCCGCCTTCTTCATGACCGTCGGCAGCCGGGTTTCCTCAACCCTCGCCCAGATCCCTCCGGGCGGCGACCTGAAAGGCGCCGGCGCCGCGGCGGTCATTACCTCAAGCTCCAGATGGAAATGCGTGAAGCTGTGGCGCGCAATGCCGGCGAGCGTCCATTTCGCCTTCGTCGGCGGCGCGGCCTCCGGCGCTTCTTCGACCCACGCCGCGCCCGGAAGGCCCAGCATGCCGCCAAGGAGGCCTTTTTGCGGGCGGCGCTCGAACAGCATTTCGCCTTTTGCGTTGATGAGCGCATAGGCGACGCCGCGCCGCGTCGGCTTTGCCGCCTTTTTCGCCTTGCGCGGCAGGCTTTCGGCGATGCCGCCCGCGCGCGCTGCGCAATGCGACGCCAGCGGACAAAGCAGGCATTTCGGATTGCGCGGCGTGCAGATTGTCGCGCCGAGATCCATCAGCGCCTGCGCGAAATCGCCGGAGCGTCTTTTCGGCCAGACAGCGGCGATCGCGTCTTTCAGTTGCGATTTCGCCTTCGGCAGCGGCGTCTCGATCGCAAAGAGCCGGGCGGCGACGCGTTCGACATTGCCGTCGACGACAATCGCGCGCCGGTCGAAAGCGATCGCCGCGATCGCCGCCGCCGTATACGGACCAATGCCAGGCAGCGCGCGCAATTCCTTTTCGGTCTCCGGGAATCGCCCCAGCGCCGCGACGGCGCGCGCGCATTTATGGAGATTGCGCGCCCGCGCATAATAGCCGAGCCCCGCCCATTCGCTGAGGACATCGTCAAGCGGCGCCGCCGCCATCGCCTCGACGCTCGGCCAGCGTGCGAGAAATTCAAGGAAGCGCGGACGCACGCTGGCGACCGTCGTCTGCTGCAGCATGATCTCGGAGAGCCAGACGCGATAGGGATCAGGTCGCGCGCCGCTCTTGCGGGCGGC
>JBGSNB010000365.1:0-3787 GCA_041739835.1 Parvularculaceae bacterium
CGCCGGAACGCTTCGAACGCCGCCGCCCGCATCGGCGTCAGATTCTGCGCCCGCGCGACGAGCGCGGTTTCGAGCGGCGTTGATACGGCCGGCGCGCGCATCATGCGGCCTCGATGAATTTGTCATAACCGGACTGCTCAAGCTCAAGCGCCAGCTCCGGGCCGCCGGACCTCACGATACGACCGCCCGCCAGCACATGCACCTTGTCCGGTTTGATATAGTCGAGCAGACGCTGGTAATGCGTGATGACGAGAAAACCGCGGCCAGGCGATCGCAAGCTGTTCACCACATCGCCGACCATTTTCAGCGCGTCGATGTCGAGCCCCGAATCCGTCTCGTCCATAATGGCGAATTTCGGCTCGAAGATCGCCATTTGCAGCATCTCCATCCGCTTCTTCTCGCCGCCGGAGAAACCGACATTGAAGGGGCGCTTCAGTTTTTCGTCGGAGAGCCCAACGATTTTCGCCTTGGCGCGGATGAGCTTCAGGAAATCGGCGGCGGAGACTTCCGCCTCACCGCGCGCCTTCCGCTGCGCGTTCAGCGACGTGCGAATGAAATTCATCGTGGCGACGCCGGGAATTTCCATCGGATGCTGGAAGGAGAGGAAGAGCCCCCTCGCCGCGCGATCGCTGGGATCGAGGCCGAGAATGCTCTCGCCCGACAGCGTGACCGCGCCGGCGGTCACGTCATAATTCTCGCGCCCCGCAACGGCGTAGGACAGCGTCGACTTGCCGGAACCGTTCGGCCCCATGATCGCATGCACCTCGCCTGCGGGCACGGCGAGCGTCAGGCCGCGGAGGATTTCATTTCCGCCGACGGCAACATGGAGATTCCTAATGTCCAGCACTACCTGCTCCATAATTCCGGCAGGGCCGCAAAATGACAATTCGCGACGCGGGCGTGTACGCTGCGAGTGTCACTTCGCCCCCTTGATCTCAGTGATGATATAGATCGCGGTCGTGTCGCCAATATTCAGCGCCTCATGCCAGTCGATCCCGTCGCTCTCCCACGAAGCGCCGTCTTTCGTTTCGACTTCCCGCGTCCCGGTCTTGTCCGTGACGCGCATTTTGGCGCCCGAAATGACATAACCGTTATGTGGCGCATGATAATGGACTTCATGGCCGACCCCCGGCGGAAACGTGCAGCGAAATGAGCGCAGCAGCGCATTTTCCTGAAGGAGTTCGCAAACCTTCTCGCCCTTCCAACCAGCCGCCAACGGGTCGGGAATGGACCCCATCGGCATGATGAGCGCGCCGCCGGACGGCGGAATTGGATTGTCAGCAGGCTGAGCGAGCGCAGGAGACACCGCGACCAAAAACCCGATCACTCCGGCGAACGCCAGCATCCTCTTGATGCCGCATTGGACCCCGGCTTTCGCCGCGGTGCGCGGAGTATAGTCCAATTTCGTGCCGATCATCCGACGCTCCCCTCCAGGCTCACGCTGACGAGCTTTTGAGCTTCGACCGCGAATTCCATCGGCAGTTCCTGCAGCACGTCCTTGCAAAATCCGTTGACGAGAAGCGCGACCGACTCCTCTTCCGAAAGCCCGCGCTGCTGGCAATAGAAGAGCTGGTCCTCCGAGAGGCGCGAGGTCGTCGCCTCATGCTCGAGGATCGCGGTCGGGTTCTTGCTTTCGATATAGGGGATCGTATGCGCGCCGCAGTCATGGCCGATCAGCAATGAATCGCACTGTGTAAAATTGCGCGCGCCTGAAGCGTTGCGGTGAATACTCACCAATCCGCGATAGGTCGAATTGGATTTTCCGGCCGAAATGCCCTTCGCGATGATGCGCGATTTCGTGTTCTTGCCGAGGTGGATCATCTTGGTGCCGGTGTCGGCTTGCTGGCGGTTATTGGTGATTGCGATTGAATAGAATTCGCCGGAGGAATTCTCGCCCTTCAGCACGCAGGAAGGATATTTCCAGGTGATCGCCGATCCGGTTTCGACCTGCGTCCATGAAACTTTCGAATTCTTGCCGCGGCAATCGGCGCGCTTTGTCACGAAATTGTAGATGCCGCCCCGCCCGTCCTTGTCGCCCGGATACCAGTTCTGCACGGTCGAATATTTGATCTCCGCATCATCTTCGACGACAAGCTCGACAACGGCGGCATGCAGCTGGTTTTCATCCCGCATCGGCGCGGTGCAGCCTTCTAGATACGAGACATACGAGCCCGGCGCCGCGATGATGAGCGTGCGCTCAAACTGGCCGGTATTTGCTTCGTTGATGCGGAAATAAGTCGACAATTCCATCGGGCATCTGACGCCCGGCGGCACATAGACGAATGTTCCGTCCGAAAAAACCGCGGAATTTAATGTCGCAAAAAAATTGTCGGATGTCGGCACCACCGTGCCGAGATATCTCCTTACGAGATCGCCATGCTCGCGAATCGCTTCCGAGATCGACATGAAGATGACGCCGGCCTTGGCGAGCTCCGCGCGGAAGGTCGTCGCCACGGAAACGCTGTCAAAGACCGCGTCGACCGCAACTTTTGGCGCGCCGGCAACGCCAAGCAGCGTCCCGGTTTCCTTCAGCGATATGCCAAGCTTTTCAAAATCCGCGAGAATTTCCGCCGGCACATCGGCCAGCGACTTGTATTTCGCACCGGTCTTCGGCGCCGAATAGTAATAGGCGTCCTGATAGTCGATCGTGGGATACTTCACCATCGCCCATGTCGGCTCTTCCATGGTCTTCCAGCGTTCAAAAGCGCCAAGCCGCCAGTCGAGCATCCATTGCGGCTCTTCCTTCTTCGCCGAGATGTAGCGGACCGTGTCTTCGCAAAGACCCTTGGGCGCCTTCTCCGATTCAATATTCGTGGTGAAGCCGTATTTATAGGTTTCGAGCGCCTTGGCGGCGTCGATCGTCGACTTGTCGATGCGCGTCGCTGGCTCGCTCACGTCCGGTCGCCTTTCGCGGCGTCTTCGATCTTCTTCAGCATCGTCGCGGTCATCATCGCCATCGCCGACCAGATGATCGCGTAAACGCCGGCGCCCGCGAGCGCGATCACCAGTTCTTCGGCGCGGTCCAGATGCTGCGCGCGCCCGGCAAGGCGCAAGAATTCGATCCCGGCGGCGAGAATTATGGCGACAGCTGCGGCGCGCATCAGCGCGCGCTGATAGATCGGGCGCTTCGACTGGCCGATCACGCCAATCCCTCCGCGAGCAGGACGACGCCTTCCGTCGCGGCGATGCGGTCGCCGGCGATCGCCTGATAGTCGGGCGAGCCCGCCCAGGCGAAAAAGGATTTCTTGTCCGGGAAGGACATCAGCACGACGCGGTTCGCGTCCCACGTTCCTTCAAGCACTTTCGGCGCGTCGTCAGCGACGAGCAGTTTGCCGTCGAATTTCTCGAAGACCGGCATGAACCGCGACATGTAGCGGTCATAAGTCGGCCGGTCGTGGATTTTCAATTGAACGATGGCGTAGACGGTCATTATGCGGCCCTCGCTTTGATTCGCCGATAGGTGTCCGGCCATTCGCGACAGAAGGCGTCGGCGTCCTCTTCGGCAGAGTTCCATCCGAGCGACACGCGGATGCCGCAGGTGGCGAGCGCGTCGTCGGCGCCCATCGCGGTCAATACGTGACTTGGCTTCGTCTTCCCGGATGAGCAGGCGGAGCCAGACGAGATGGCGATGCCGGCGAGGTCCATCGTCATCAATTGCGTCTGCGAGGAAAATCCCGGGGCGGACAAAGCGAGCGTGCCGGGAAGGCGCGCCTCACTCTTGCCCCAGATGACGGCGCCGGCTTCTTCCGCCGCGTCCTGCATGCGGTCGCGCATCGCGGCGATCTTC
>JBGSNB010000399.1:0-3222 GCA_041739835.1 Parvularculaceae bacterium
GGCGTCACCGTCACCAACACGCCTTCCGTTCTTGCGGAGGACGCCGCCGACATGGCGATGGCGCTGATCCTCGCGGTGCCGCGGCGCCTCGTCGAAGGCGTGAAAGCCCTTGAAGGCGGCGCCTTCAAGGGCTGGTCGCCGACCTGGATGCTGGGGCGGCGCGTGCGCGGCAAAAAACTTGGCGTCATCGGCCTCGGCCGCGTCGGCGAAGCGATTGCGCGGCGCGCGCGCGCTTTCGGCCTGTCCATCCATTATCACAACCGCAAGCCGATCAATCCGCATATCGAGGAAGAACTCGCCGCGACGTTCTGGCCGGATCTCGACGCGATGCTGGCGCAAATGGACATCGTGTCGGTGAATTGCCCGTCGACGCCGCAGACCTATCATCTGTTGTCGCGCGCGCGGCTCGCCCTGATGCCGCCGCACGCTTATGTCGTGAACGTCTCGCGCGGCGAGATCATCGACGAGGAAGCGCTCGCCGATGCGATCGGGGCCGGCCGCCTCGCCGGCGCGGCGCTCGACGTCTTTGAAAAGGAGCCGAAGCCGAATGCGCGGCTGATGGCGGCGCCCAATGTCGTGCTGTTGCCGCATATGGCGTCGGCGACGATAGAAAGCCGAATCGAAATGGGCGAGCGCGTCATCATCAACATCAAGATGTTCGCCGACGGCCATAAACCGCCGGACCGCATCATTCTCGGACTGGAATAGCGCTCTGCGGCGCCAACATTGAGGGTCGCCTTGATGGGATTTTACGCTGACCATATCGAGCCTGCGCTTGTCAGCTTCGCCTGCTCAATGCCGGCGATTGCAAAGGAGCGCGCCGCGATCGTTCCCGAGGCGTCGGGCGTCGTTCTCGAAGTCGGGTTCGGGTCTGGACACAATGCCGCATTCTACGACCGTTCGAAGGTCGCGCATCTCTTCGCGCTTGAGCCCTCGGCGGCGATGCGGCGCAAGGCGCATCGCCGCGTCGGCGCCCTGCCTTTTCCGGTCGACTGGCTGGACTTGAAGGCGGAGGAAATCCCGCTTGACGACGGCGCGGTCGATACGGTCCTGGTGACCTACACGCTGTGCACGATCCCGGAGGTCGAGCGCGCGCTCGCCGGCATGAAGCGCGTCCTGAAACCGTGCGGCAAGCTGGTCTTTCTGGAGCATGGCGCCGCCCCGGATCCGCGAATCCGCCGCTGGCAGGATCGGCTTAACCCTTTCTGGGGAAAACTCGGCGGCGGCTGCAACCTCAATCGCGACCCGATCGCCCTCATCCGGGCGGCGGGTTTCGAGATCGCCCGGTCCGACAGCCATTACGCCAAAGGCGCCCCGAAATTCGCCGGCTACATGTCGAGAGGCGTTGCATTCGCGTAACGCCCGCGGACGATCGCGACAGCGTGACCGCGCGCGACCATATTTTAAGTTGATTTGAACCTTTCTTTCCTAAATTTAGCGGGATGGCGTCGTCCGGGGCGGCGCGATCGCGTCGCCGGTCGAAGCGTAAAGGTCTTGGTAGGGATAAATCGTGGTCGGTCGCGTATTGATCAGCGGGATGGCGGGCGCTTTGGCGCTTGGCGTTGGCGCAGCCTTGGCGGATAGCGCGCCGATGCCGGACCCGTTTTCGAAATTCTCGGCGGCCGATGCGGTCGTCCTCGCGGTCCGGTCCGATTTCGCGCCGGCCGGCGGCCATGTGCGCGTCACCGTTTATGACGGCGCCGCCGGCTTCCTCGAAGCGGCGGCCGGCAAGCACGAAGCCACCGTCAATGACGAGGGCTTTGCGCTGATCTCGCTCGAAGACCTCAAGCCCGGCGAATATGCGTTCGTCGCCTATTACGACGAGAATGGCGACGGCAAGCTCAATCGAAACGTCGTCGGCAAGCCGAAAGAGCCCTATATTTTTTCGAATGACGTGCGGCCGAAACTGCGCAAGCCGACCTTTGACGAAACCAAGGTCGCGGTCGCGCCTGGCGAAGTCGTCGTGTTGACGCTCGAAGATTAATCGCGGACGAACTCGGCTTCGATCTCTATCCTGACAGTGTCGCCGACGAGGCCGTCGAATCGGTCGACGCCGAACGCCTTGCGGCTGAATTCGCCCCGCGCCGAGAAACCGACGACATAGCCGCCGCGCAAAAGTTCCTGCGCGCCGCCGTTGAAGGTCACGTCGAGCGCCACCGGCGCCGTCACGCCCTTCAGCGTCAGATCGCCCAGCATCCGCCCGGTCGCCTCGCCCGTGCGCTCGATCGCGGTCGAGCGAAATACCGCCTGCGGATATTGTCCGCGGTCGAACCAGCCGGCGCCGAGCAGCGTCGCGGCGAAATCGTCATTGGCGACGTCGAGCGACGCGATGTCGATCGCCGCCTCGACGCGCGCCGTCTCCGGACGGTCCGCATCAAAATCCAGAGTCGCATCAAATCGCTCGAAACGGCCAATATAGGCTGAAAAGCCGAGATGATCGACCTTGAAGACCAGCGAGGCGTGCGCAGGATCGAGCGCATAGGCGCCCGCTTTCAGCGCGACCGCCTCGCTTGAGACCCGCGGCGCGACCAGCGACGCGCAGGCGGCGAGCGTCAAGAGCGCAGTCGACGCCGCAGCGGCTTTCATCATCATGCGCGTTGTCCTTTCAGGATCGTTCCATTTGGCCGCAATCGGGGCAATGCGGGTCGCGCGGCAGCTTCACCGTGCGCGCCGTCGCACCAAGCGCGTCATAGATGAAGAGGCGTCCGGCGAGACTGTCGCCGAGCGCGAGGATTTCCTTGATCGCCTCCAGCGCCGCCATCGACCCGATCACGCCGGCAAGCGGCCCGAGAACGCCCTCCTCGGCGCAATTGGCGGCGGCGTCGCGCGGCGGCGTTTCCGGGACCAGGCAGCGATAACAGCCAAGACCGGCGCCGGCCCAGGGCTTGAAAACCGCAAGCTGGCCCTCGAAGCGGCCGATCGCCGCCGACACGAGCGGCTTCCGATTCTCGATGCAGGCGGCGTTGATCGCAAACCGGCCGGCGAAAGAATCAACGCCTTCGACGACAAGGTCATAGGCGCCGATGCGAGCGGCGGCATTTTCAGCGCCGAGCCTTTCGAAATGCGCGACAATTCGGATTTCCGGATTGAGCGCGCGGGCGAATGCGGCGGCGCGTTCGGCCTTCAGCGCGCCGACATCCTCGTCGCGATAGATCGTCTGCCGCTGCAGGTTCGACAGCGCGACGCGGTCATCGTCGGCGACGCCGATCGTCCCGACGCCGG
>JBGSNB010000469.1:0-2757 GCA_041739835.1 Parvularculaceae bacterium
GCGATGGCGATCCGCAGACGCGCCGGGACATCCGGCGGGCCATGGCGCGGCGCGCCGGATCGATCGCGCCGCTCTTGTCGAGCCTTGATGAGGCGTGGCGGTTTGCGACGGAGAGGACTTTGACCATCAACACCACCGCCGCCGGGGGCGATGTCAGGCTGCTCTCGCTGCCCGATTAACGCCGACCGCGCCCGGACTGCCGCATCATGGACGCCGTTCGCCGCAACTGCCTTGTTTGCGCGGTTGGGTAGAGGATGTGGTAAGGAGACGAAATGCGACAGGCCCAGATGACCGCCCTTGACCTTGACGCCGATCTGCGTGGGCCGTTCGTCGCCGCGCCGGGACGCTCCCACCGCACGATGAACTGGTTTTTCGCCGAAAAGGAGCGCCTGTTCTGGTTCCTCCAGATTTCGGGCTGGCTCGGCTTTTTCGTATTCCACGTCCTGGCGGTTTCTTCGCTGGTCGCCGGCTGGTCGCAGCAATCGGTCGCCTACTCGATCGCGATGTCGATCGTCGGGCTGCTGACGACGTCGATCGTGCTGCGGCCGATTTTCCGCTTTGCCCGCCGCCAGCATCCGGCCGTGTTGTTGCTGCTCGGCATTTCGACGACGGCGGCGGCGACGGTCGCAATGTCGATCGCCAAGCTCCAGACCTTTGTGCTGATCTTCGGCGAGGAATGGGTGCTCAATCGCGGCGCCGATCTCGGCAGCTCCAACCTGCTGATGCTGATCCGTCCCGACCTGCCGCCGAACTTCTTCCTGCTGATGTCTTGGGGCGGGTTTTATTTCGGCATCAATTATTATTTGAAGCTTCGCGACGAGTCCGAGCGGGCGTTGATGTCGGCGCGTCTCGCCGATCAGGCGCAATTGAAAATGCTGCGCTACCAGCTGAACCCGCATTTCCTGTTCAACACGCTGAATGCGATCTCGACGCTGGTCCTCGAAAAGGACGGCAAGCAGGCGAACCAGATGCTGACGAAATTGTCGGCCTTCCTTCGCTATTCGCTCGACAGCGATCCCCTGCAGAAGACATCGCTCGCCGAGGAGTTACGAGCGCTGCAGCTCTACCTCGATATCGAGAAGACGCGTTTTGCGGACCGTCTCAAGATCACGATCGACGTCGATGACGACGCGCTCGACGCCAGCGTCCCCTCCCTCATTCTGCAGCCGGCGATCGAGAATGCGATCAAATACGCGATCGCCAAGATGGAAAGCGGCGGCGAAATCTCGATCATGGCCAAGCGCGACGGCGAGATGTTGCGGCTTCAGGTCTGCGACAACGGACCTGCTGCGCCGGATGATCTCGACACGCTGCTCGCAGACGGCAAGACCGGCGTCGGCCTCGTCAATATGCGCGACCGCCTCGCCCATCTTTACGGCGGAAGGCAGTCTTTCAGCCTTTCAAAACTGGACCCGCATGGCCTGTGCGTCAGCCTGCGGATCCCGTTCGAGACCAAACGGCAAATCATCGGAGGATAGCAATGGACGACCAGAAGATCCGCGTGATGCTTGTCGACGACGAGCCGCTGGCGATCCGCGGGCTCAAGATTCGGCTGGAAGAGTTCCCGGAAATCGACATTATCGGCGAGTGCGCCAATGGCCGCGAAGCGGTCAAAGACATCAAGGCGCAATCGCCCGATCTCGTCTTTCTTGACATCCAGATGCCGGGCCTTGACGGCTTTGGCGTCGTCAGAGCGCTGATCGGCGCGCCGGCGCCGCTGATCATTTTCGTCACGGCCTATGACAAATACGCGATCGACGCCTTTGAAGCGAACGCGCTCGATTACCTTGTAAAGCCGGTCGAGGAAGAACGGCTGAAGGACGCCATCCACCGCGCCCGCGAGGCGATCAAGACGCGCGCCGCCGCCAGCCGCGAGTCGCGCCTCGTCGAACTCCTCGCCTCTCTCAGCGACGAGGACCGCGACCAGATCAAGGAGCTTATCCAGGACCCGACCTGGACCAGCAAGGAGCGGTATTCGGAACGTCTCTCCTTCAAGGACGGCTCGAAGGTCGTCATGCTGAACGCCGACGATATCGACTGGATCGACGCCGCCGGCGATTACATGTGCATCCACGCCGCCGGCAAGACGCACATCATCCGCGAGACGATGAAGACGCTGCAGCAGCGCCTCGACCCGGCGCGGTTCCAGCGCATTCACCGCTCGGCGATCGTCAACGTCAAGAAGGTGAAGGAGCTGCACCCGCATTCAAACGGCGAATATTTCGTCATTCTGGAGAATGAGTCAGAGCTGAAGCTCTCGCGCTCCTACAAGGACGTCGTCGCGCGGTTTCTCTAGAAGCGGCCCTTTAATTGGGCGCCGCTTCGTACCTGCGCTCCTTGCGCTTTTTTGGCTCTCCGTATGGGCGATAGCCCGAAAAGGCGCCCTTTCTGAAGCCGAAAAGGCATGCCCAATTCACCATGTGCAAGCGCATAGAAAGCCCACCGCCTCCAACCGCGCCGGACCAAAACCTGACTTGTCAAAGAGCCGCGAGCAGAGCTTTCGCCTCGCTCGACGCAAAGACGAAATAGCAGGGCGGAGTGTGACAGGTTTCGAAAAATAAATTTTGAATGGTTAACGCCGCCGCCTCAAACGACGATCCGGCAATGATGCTTGGTAGCCTAGTGGGCTGAATCTCCTAAAGCGAGGGGTATAGGCTCTTCAACTTGACGCGTGCGTCGGCGGTTGTGAAGCGCCAATTGGCCTTTGCGTTGAGGGTATTTCGACGCGAGCGCCAGGCGTCGACTTCCGTCCTGAGC
>JBGSNB010000476.1:0-2210 GCA_041739835.1 Parvularculaceae bacterium
CGGCGGCGAGCCGGGCGCGGCGCTGCACGATGCCGCGCGCCGCGCGCGCTCGCTCGCATCGACCTATGAAGACATGCGCGAAATGATTCGGATCGGCGCCTACAAAGACGGCGCCAATGCGGAGGTCGACGAAGCCATCGCCTTCCACGAAAGACTCGAGACATTTCTCGCCCAGGCGCGCGACGAAAAGGTCGACGCGGACGTATCGGAAATGTCCCTGCGGTCGATTCTGCCGCTTGACGGAGCGAAGGAAGCTTGAACGTGAACGATCGCGAAGCGACCGCCCTTGCTATGCTCTTGAAGATCGCCCGCAACCGCATGGACGCGGCCGTCGCCCTCATTGCGGCCCTTGAAGCCTCGTTGGCGGAAACTGAGGCGTCGCTGCTTCTCCTTGCCGACGCAGTTGCCGGCGAAGAGGCGGCGGCCAAGGCCGCCGAAATCGTCGGCTTCGCCCAACTCGCCGGGTTCCTCGCGGGCGCCGAACGCAAGAGGGCGGCGCTTGACGCCACGCACGCGCAGATCCGAACCGAAATCGAAGCGGCTCAATTGGATCTCGAAGTCGCCTTCGCAGAGGCCAGCAAACTCGACAATCTGGTGGAGCGCACGCAGACTGCCGCCAAAAAGCGCACGAGGCGCGCCGAATCCATCGCTCTGAATGAAGCAGCGATCGCCGGCTTTTGGCGCGTGCATGCGCGTTAATCAAAAAATAATGTTTCTTTTCAAATAGTTAAGATTGGCCGTCGGAAATCCCGTTTCACACCCGGAATAGTCCAAATTTTAAGGGCAAGTTGGCGCTCTTCGCATTTGACCTGTCTGACTTTTCCGTGTTATCCCATCAAATGTCGGAGAGTGGCGCCAAATGGCGTTAAGCCTCAAGGTTGCGCCTGGCGGGCAGCCATGAGGCAGAGGGCGGAGTTCGGGCGTGAAATTGCGGTCGCCGGAGACCTCGTTTCTGGGGTCTCACATCAACAAGATCGATGCGAAGGGGCGGGTGGCGGCGCCGGCCGATTTTCGCCGCGCACTCGACGGCGATCCGATCCGGGGATTTTACTGCGTCCCTTCTCTGCGCGGGCCGTTTCTCGAATGCGGCGGCGGCGACCTCATCAGCCATTTCAAGGAGATGATCGCCGAGCTGCAGCCTTTTGAGGAGGATCGCGACGCGCTCGAAGAGCACCTGATCGGGCAGATGCGGTCATTGCCGTTCGACACCGAGGGTCGCGTCGTCATCCCGGAAGCGCTTCGTCATTACGCCGGGCTTTCCGATCGCGTGCTGTTTCAGGGCCGCGGCGAGTTTTTTCTGGTGATGCCCGCGGAAGGCGCAGAAGAGCGCCTCGCTTTGACGCGCGACCGCGCCCGGGCGGCGCTGCAGAGGCTGCGCAATCCCAGGGCCGGGGACGCCGAATGACCTTCGCCGCCCATGCGCCTGTGATGCTGGATGAGGCGGTCGCGGCGCTGGAGCCGGCGACGCGCGGCCTTTATGTCGATGCGACCTTTGGCGGCGGCGGCTATGCGCGCGCCATTCTTGCGGCCGCCAATTGCTCCGTTTACGGATTTGATCGCGATCCGACCGCGATTGAGCGCGCGAGGGATTGGTCGCGCGCCTATGCGGGCCGTCTCGCTCTTGTGAACCGGCCGTTTGCCGACATTGAGCACAGTCTCGCCGAATTCAAGGTCGATGCGATCGATGGAATCGTCTTCGATCTCGGCGTATCCTCTATGCAGCTAGACGAGGCGTTGCGCGGGTTCTCCTTCATGCGGGACGGGCCGCTGTCAATGCGCATGGACGGCGCAAAGCCTGATGCGGCGGATGTCGTGAATTCGGCGGAAGCCCGCGACCTTGCTTCCATCTTCAAGGTCTATGGCGAAGAAAAGCGCGCCGGACGCATCGCTCGCGCGATTGTTGAAGAGCGGAAGAGCGCGCCGATTGAAACGACCGGACGCCTCGCTGAAATTGTCAGCCGCGCCTCGCCGCCGAAGCGCGAAGATCGCATCCATCCGGCGACGCGCGTCTTTCAGGCGTTGCGGATATTCGTCAATGACGAGCTTGGCCAGCTCGCGCGGGCGCTGGTCGCCGCTGAAAAGCTCCTGCGCCCCGCCGGACGGCTGGTCGTCGTCACTTTTCATTCGCTCGAAGATCGCATCGTCAAGCGATTCATGATTGAGCGCAGCGGCGCCGCGGCCCGTCCATCGCGCCACGCGCCCGCGACGGC
>JBGSNB010000491.1:0-3155 GCA_041739835.1 Parvularculaceae bacterium
GGTGTGCGAGCGGGTCGGGACGACTTTCGTGACGCAGGCGGTCTTCAGCCCGGCCTGCGCCGCGCCGAGCGTCGCGCGAAGGCCGGATCCGCCGGCGCCGACGACGACGACGTCATATTCATGATCGATGATTTCATAGGCGGCGGGCATGACGGACTCTCAGACTGCAAGGCGATAAAGCGACCAGACCCCGAGGAGGGCGGCGCCGAGACAGGCGAACAGGTTCAAGAGCTTCCAGACGCCGCGAAATCCCTTGTCCATGTAATCGTCAATGATCTCATTGATGCCGATGCGCATGTGAAAGGCGCCGACGACGATCAGCAGGCCCATCATGACGGCGTTTCGCGGCGCCGCGATCCAGGCGCGCATCTCTTCATAGGATTGCGCCGAATGCGCGACCGCACTCCACAGGAACCAGATCACCAGCGGCAGGAGAATGACCGCGCTGGCGCGCTGGGCGATAAAAATGGCCGTACCCTTGTGCGTCATCCCCGGCTCCCTAGGCGCGCGCCGAGACGCCGGCGGCGACGGTCATGATGGCGAGGGCCAGCGAAGCGGCGAAGGCATACCAGGCCGCCAAGGTCGCCTGTTTCACCTCGAGCCCGCGGCCCATGTCCCAATAGAGGTGGCGCAGGCCGTTGATGCCGTGAAAGAGCAGCGCCCATGTGTAGCCGAAGAGGATGAGGACGCCGAAGGGCGACGACAGGAAGGCGCCGACCGGCGCGAACGCGGCTTCGCCCTGTGCCGCCGCGAAAGCCCAGACCGCCAGCAGCAGCGTTCCCGAATAAAGCGCCACGCCCGTCGCCCGGTGGGTGATCGACGCCGCCATGGTCGGCGTCCACCGCCAGATCTGCAGGTGCGGCGAGAGCGGGCGCGCGGGCGCTTTTGGCGAAGTCATGGATTTCCCTTGTAGATTGCGCGAGCAGTAGTCGGGGCCGGGTGCGCCGGACAATAGACGCGCCGCCCCGCCTGTCAACGCGGCCGGTGGTCCCGCGGATCAGTCGATCGCCATTGCCAAGGATGCGCCGATTGCCGCAGTATCCGCTTTGGGGCTGTGAGGGGCGCGTTGCATGAGAATGATCTGGAGCGCCGCGATTGCGGCGATTGCGCTGTCCTTGGCGCCGGCCGCCGCGCAAACAAAAAGCGCCGTCACCGCCGCCGAACTTGAAGCGATCCTCAGCGAGGCCGGATTCCCGGTTGCGGTGATCGAGGATGCGCAGACCGGCGCGCCGGTTGCGCATGCGCAGGCCGGCAATGTGCAATTCTGGATCCGCGCGCTCGATTGCGCCGGCGCGCCGAAAGCGTGCTCGACTCTTGTCTTCTTCGCCAATTTCGACCTTGGCCGCGCCGCCGCCGCCAGGGACTACGAGGTCGTCAATCGCTTCAATGACAGCCAGGTCTTCGGCCGCGCCTATCTGCTGCCGGGCCGCAATCTCGTCGGCGTCGATTATGTCATCGAACTCGACGGCGGCGTGTCGATGGACCACATTTCGAAAAACATCGGACGCTGGGCTGATGTCATCAGCGCCTTCATCGGACATTTCAGCGACGGTCAGAAGTCGAGCTAGGCCGCCTTCGCCGCCAGCGCCGCCAGCTTCGGCGGCAGGTCGGCGCCGAGATCGCGCATGAAGGCGAGGAGCGCCTTTTCGATATCGTCGTATTTGCCGTTCTTGCCGATGCGGTCGGCGAGCCAGTCGGCTTCCTGCGCGTTCACCTGTTCGGCGATCGCGGCGGCGATGGCGTCATCTGCATTCTTGCGACCGGCGAGCGAGGGCTTGCGTCCATAGGCCTCGCGGATGCCGGCGAGTCCGCCGGAAACCATGCGTCCGAAAAATCCGCGCGGGTCGATGGTCTGGTCCTTCACCCAGTCATGCAGCCGCAACGCTTCCTCGCGCGGCAGCGGGCGATAGCCGACATGCGCCATCAGATGCGAGGCGATCCCCTTGATGAAAAGATCCGCCCAAGCGGCGTCATTGTCGGCGGCGTAGGTCAGCTCGTGAAGGTCGAACAACAGCTCGGCCTCCTCGCGGGTGATCGCAATCGAGCCGTCGCCGGCGCTGGCGTAAAGATAACGGCGCAAAAGGTCTGCGTCCGATCCTGAAATGCGCGGACCGCCCTTGCGCTCGGCGATCAGCCGCAGGAATTGTTCAGCGGCGAATTCGGCCATCGCCTGCGGCGTCGCGGTCGCCTTTTCCATCAATGTGACGAGCAGCTGCAGTTCAATCGAACTCGCTTTTTTTCCGTCGCGGACGATGAAGGCTTCAAGGTGCTCGAATTCGCTCTGCGTCAGATAGCCGTGCGGCTCTTCCTCGCGCAGGAAGAAATCGGCCGCCGCCTCGGCGAAGTAATCGGCCCATTCCCGGTCGCCCTGCGGCGCTTTCTCGGCGAGCGCGAACAGCGCGGCGAGTTCCGCTCGGTTGACGACGCCGTCGGCGAAGACCTGCTTGCGCAGGAATATCACGTCATCGGCGCTGACATGGCCGTCGGCGCCGACGCTGCGGATCAGCGACTGGAATTTGTCGTCTTGCATTGAGGACGAGCCTCCCCTGAAAACATTGGGAAGGACGTTCGCGCGCTTAGGTTAAGATCGCGGAAAGGCGGGAGATCGTGTTGCGCGTAAACAAGGCGTTAATCCGCCTTGTAGACGACGCCCTCCTTCATCACGAAATCGACGTCCATCAGCTGGTTGATGTCGGCGGTCGGGTCGCCGTCCGTTGCAATGATGTCGGCGAATTTTCCAGGCGCGATCGACCCGAGAACATCCGATTTGCCGAGGTGATCGGCGGCGCCGACCGTCGCCGCCCGGATCGCCTCCAGCGGCGTAAAACCCGCCGCGACGAGCAGCGCGAATTCCCGTGCGTTCTCGCCGTGTTTCGAGACCCCGGTGTCGGTGCCGAAGGCGATGTTGACGCCGCCGGCCTTGGCGCGCTTCGCCATATTGTGCATCTGCGGGCCGACTTCGAGCGCCTTGGCGCGTTGCGGCGGCAGCAGGAAACTGGCGGGGTCGTTCGCCCAGTCGACGACGGTCGCGCCGGCGAGCAAGGTCGGCACCAGATAGGCGCCGGATTTCCGGAACAATTTGATCGACTCTTCGTCGAGATAGGTGCCGTGCTCGATCGAATCGACGCCGGCGCGGAGCGCCGCGTTGACGCCGT
>JBGSNB010000494.1:0-23594 GCA_041739835.1 Parvularculaceae bacterium
GCCGGCGCATTGGCAGTCCTGCAGGAATGCGCCCTGAACGGCGTCGCGCTTTCTGGCGATGTCGAGGTCGTCGACAGCTTTCCCGACTTCAAGGTGCAGATCGTCAAGAGTTTCCCGGATCTAAGGGTCAAGCTGGTCGACAGTTTCCCGGACAGCTGCGGCGAATGGCGGATGGTCGACAGCTTTCCCGATTTCAAGATCCAATATGTCGACAGCCTCCCGGACCTGAAAATCGAAGTGGTCGACAGTTTTCCCGGCGTTCCATAATCGGTCCGGACCTTAGCGAATTCCGATAACCATTTATTTTCATTCATATTTCCATTTTTTGTGCGTCGCAAAAAAATTTGGGCGAACATTCTAGATCCGCGCCTTATCTAGGTTGCAGCCACACGCGCCGGGGATGACCGCCGGCCAGCCTCGAAAGGACCACTGCCATGACCAAACGCAAGCAAGTCGCCGAAACCAAGGAAATCAACGCCGCGGAAGCGATCCGCAAGGGATGGCTCGCCTATCTCGGCGCCTACGGCCTTGCCTTCGAACGCGCCAAGCCGGCGCTGAAGACCCTGACCGACAAGTATGCCGAGCTTTTCGGCGATCTCGTCGAAAAAGGCGAAGAAGTCGAAGCGACTGCCAAGGAGCAGATTGTTGACGCGCGCGATCGCGCCAAAGGCGTTTACGGCGCCGGCGTCGAAAAATTCCGCGCCATCCTGCCGGTCCGCGGCGTCGCCAATGACCGCGTCAAGGAACTCGAAGCCGAAGTCGAAGCGCTGACGAAGAAACTGGCGACGAAGTCGAAGCGGACCGCCGTCAAAACGGCGAAAGCCGCCTGACCTCTCCCCTTTGTTCAGTTGCGTAGAGTAACCCGAAAGCGGGGCGTTTCAGCCGGAACGCTCCGCTTTTTGTTGCGCCGCAGCAGCGGCGCGATTTGCCAAGCCTTCGCAAACGTCGAATACTTTCAAACGCCTAGAAAGAACATCGGCTGCTGGGAGATGACATGACCAAGACGAGCGACGAACTCGGCCAGCGCGCGGCTGAAACGCCGAACGCGCTCAATCCCATCATCGGCGTCCGACGGTCGGAACTGCTGAAGTCGCTCGGCGTCCTGATCGGTCACGCGGCGAAGCAGCCTGCGCCCTTCGCCAAGCACCTCGCCAATTACGGCAAGGACCTTGTCGAGATCATCAAGGGCGAATCCGAAATTGCGCCGGACAAGAAGGACCGCCGATTTCAGGACCCGACCTGGAATCACAATCCGCTCTACAAATATACGATGCAGTCCTGGCTCGCGATGCGCAAAGGCTTTGAGGGCTGGATCGCGGAGTCGGGCGTTGACGACGCAGACAAGACGCGCGCCAAATTCGTGCTCGACATCATCGCCGACGCGCTCGCCCCGACCAACACGCTGATCGGCAATCCGGCGGCGATCAAGCGCGTTTACGAGACCGGCGGCGCATCGCTCGTGAAGGGCCTGCAGAACGCCTATAACGACATCCGCCACAATAACGGCATGCCGTCGCAGGTCGACGGGCGCCCGTTCAAAGTCGGCGAGAACCTCGCGACGACGCCCGGCGCCGTCGTCTTCAAGAATGAAATGCTGGAGCTGATCCAGTACAAGCCGACGACCGAAGAGGTCTTTGAGATTCCGTTGCTGGTGGTGCCGCCGCAGATCAACAAATTTTACGCCAACGACCTGTCGCCGGAAAAGAGCGTCGTCCGTTTCATGCTCTCGCAGGGGTTCCAGACCTTTGCGGTCTCCTGGCGCAATCCGCAGAAGGAGCATGCGCATTGGGGTCTTGAGGATTATGTCGCCGCGCTGATCGAAGCCGCGGAAGCGATCTGCAAGATCACAAAATCGAAGCAGATCAACGTTTCCGGCGCCTGTTCGGGCGGCATCACGACGGCGAGCTTCCTGTCGGAACTGGCGGCGCGCAAATCCAGCCTCGTGAATTCCTTCACGCTGCAGGTCTGCGTCCTCGACGGCCGCAGGGAAGATAGCGAAGTCGGCCTCTTCGTCACCGACGAAGCGATTGAAGCGGCGCGACGGCATTCCGCGAAGAAAGGCATTCTTTCCGGCGACGATCTGTCGAAGTCGTTCGCGTGGCTTCGTCCGAATGATCTCATCTGGAATTATGTCGTCAACAATTACCTGATGGGCGACAGCCCGCCTCCATTCGATATCCTCTACTGGAACAATGATTCGACGAACTTGCCGGCGCAACTTCATTCCGATTACCTCGACATTTACGGCGACAAGCGTTTCGCCAATCCGGGCACAGTCGACTTCATGGGCCACAAGCTCGACCTCACGAAAGTGACGCAAGACGCCTTCATGGTCGCCGCCGTCACGGATCACATTACGCCGTGGCGCGCCTGCTACCGCAATGTCCACTTGTTTGGCGGCGACGTGAAATTCGTGCTGTCGAACAGCGGGCATATCCAGGCATTGCTCAATCCGCCGGGAAATCCCAAAGCGCAATTTTTCGCCAATGACGCGCTTCCGGAGAACGCGGACGAATGGCTCGCCGGCGCCAAGCCGCAGGCCGGATCCTGGTGGCCGTTGTGGACGAACTGGCTGCGTCAGCGCGCGGGCGACAAGAAGGCGGCCCCCAAGGCGCTCGGATCGAAGACCTATCCGCCGACGGCGAAAGCGCCCGGCGAATATGTGTTCGGCTGAGGGACAATTCGGAAGGACCTGGTATGAGTGCTGACGATCAACACGTTCCGGAACTCGGCTTTGTCGAGGTCGGGCTGCAAAAACTCCGGACGGGCGTCTGGCGCGGCGCCGGCATCGGTCGCCCGCTGCTTTTTTTCAACGGCATCGGCGCCAATCTCGAGATCGCCCAGCCGCTCGCCGAAGCGCTGCCGGACCGCGATATCATCACCTTCGACCTGCCGGGCATCGGCGGCTCGCCGGGGCCCGTGACGCCCTATCGCCCGTGGTGGGTGGCGCAAGCCGCCAAGGCGATCCTGCTGCATTACGGATATGACCGGCCGATCGACGTGATGGGCGTTTCCTGGGGCGGCGGCGCGGCGCAGCAGTTCACCTTCCAGTATCAAAAACGCGTCAATCGCCTTGTGCTTTGCGCGACCTCGCCCGGCGCGCTGATGGTGCCCGGCAAGATCGAAGCGCTCTCCAAGATGGCGGACCCGAAGCGCTACATGGACCGCGACTTCCTCGCGAAGAATTTCAAGACGCTCTATGGCGACGAACCAGAAGGCGCGTCGAAATTCTCGGCGCGGATGACGGCGCCGTCGCGGTCAGGCTATGTCTATCAGCTGATGGCGATGATGGGCTGGTCGAGCCTTCCCTTCCTGCCGCTGCTGCCGCACGAGACCCTGGTGATGGCCGGCGATCGCGACAACATCGTGCCGCTCGCCAATGCGAAGATCCTCAAATTCATGATCCGCAATTCCGAACTTCATGTCGTTGAGAATGGCGGGCATCTGTTCGTGCTGTCGCAGGCGAAATCCGTGTTGCCCGTGCTGAAGACATTCCTCGACCGGCCGGCGATCGAAAAGCGCCCGGCGCGTCATTTTGAAACCGCCGTAGCCCAATAGGAGCCAGCGCCTTGGCCAAGAAACCCGCGCATTCTCCCGACACCGCCCGCAAGATCTGGCTCGCCGGCATTGGCGCCTATGGCCGCGCTTTTTCGGAAGCGCAGGAATCGATCGCCAAGCTCGGCGGCGAATCGGCGCGCGTCTTTGAAGATCTCGTCGCCAAGGGCGAGGCGATCGAAAAGACGGTTGAAGCGCGCGGCCGCAAGGTCGCGGCAAAACTGGCGCCGGGCGCGCATACGCTGGATGACCGCATCAAGAAAATGCGCGAGCGCATCGGCCTCGGCGAGGACCACTCGTCGCTGACCGACGAGGTGCATGATCTGCGCGCACGCGTCGCCGCGCTCGAAGCGAAGGTGAAAGATTTGTCCGGCGCGCGCGCAGCGCCCAAACGCAAAACGGCCAAGAAGAAAAAAGCCTGAGCCCGCGCGTCATGGCCGACGCCCCAAAACCCGCCAAAATCAAGACCCGCGACCGGATCCTGAAAACGTCTCTCGCGCTCTTCAACAGCGAAGGCGAAGCGCAGGTCTCAACCGTCGACATCGCCGCCGTCCTCGGCATTTCGCCTGGCAATCTCTATTACCATTTCAAGGGCAAGGAAGCGATCATCGAGGCGTTGTTCGACGCCTTTGAAACCGAATTGCGTCAGGTGCTTTCAGCGCCGATTGAAAAGCCCCTGTCGCTCGAAGACAACTGGATCTTCATCTACATCATTTTTGAAGAGATCAACGATTTCCGGTTTTTCTACGAAGGAATGCCGTCGATCCTGGAGCGCTGCCCGGCCTTGCGTCCGCGCTTCGCGCGTCTCCTCGCATTGAAGAAATCGACGACGCTCGCGATCTTGACGTCATTGCAGTCGCAAAAGCTGGTCGCCTTTCAATCCGACGAGAAAGAGCGCCTCGCCGACCGCATCGCCGCACATCTGACCTATTGGCTGCAGTACCGCGCGATCACCGAAAAAGAACAGACCGACAAAGCGCGCATCCAGGACGGCGTCTATTCAACCGTACTGCAGATCGCGCCCTATGTCGTTGACGATCGCGCGGGCTATCTCAAAGGCGCCGCCGCCTATTTCGCAAAACAGGGCGCGAAGAAATGATACGCCGCCCTACTGCGCCGTGATGCCGCCGTCGATCTTGAATTCCGACGCCGTGACGAAGCGCGATTCATCGGATGCGAGATACAGCACCGCATAGCCGACATCTTCCGGCTCGCCGAGGCGCTGCAGCGGAATCTGGCGCGAGAGTTTCGCTTCGCCACCCTTGCCGCCGCCGCCCAAGGCGACCAAAGGATCGATGATCGGCGTTCGGGTGAAGACCGGATGCACGGAATTGCAGCGGATGTCGTAGCCGGCCTTCGCGCAATGCAGCGCGATCGATTTCGTCATCATCCAGACGCCGGCCTTCGCCGTGTTGTAGGCGAGCAATTCGCCGCTCGCGATCATGCCGGCGACCGAAGAAATATTGATGATGGAGGCCGGCTGCGATTCCTTTAGATACGGCATCGCCTGCTGCGTCCCGATGAAGATCGATTCAACGTCGATATCCATCGTCCGCCGCCAGCCGTCGAGCGTCTCCGTTTCGATGTTTCCCCAGCCGCCGACGCCGGCATTGTTCACGAGCACGCTGATGCCGCCCATGAACTCGGCCGCCATCCCGAGCGCAGTCTCCCAGTCTTCGGCTTTCGTCACGTCATGGTGACAGAATGCCGCCGCGCCTGGATATTTGCTGTCGATCTGCGCGGCGGTTTTCTCCGCGCCCGCGACATTGACGTCGGTGACGACGACCTTCGCCCCTTCCGCGGCCAGCATGCGCGCGAAACAGGCGCCGAGCCCTTGCGCGCCGCCGGTGATGAAGACCTTCTTGCCAGATACGCGGCCCATGGCGGCTCCCTTTCGCGACGCCGAAGCTCTAGCGGCGCCGAGCTCGCGGATGAAGCGTCAAACGCAGTCTCGCGCTCTCAGCCCTGCTCTTTGATCTGCTTGATCGCTTCGGCGAGAAACTCATCCATATGTCGGCGAATCTGGTGCTCGGACTGGTCGATGCCGGCCGCCGCAAGGTCGGTCTTGACCTTGCGGAAAACATCATCGTCGCCCGCCTCTTCGAAGTCGGCCTTGATGACGGATTTGGCGTAGTCGTCCGCTTTCGCGCCCTCGAGACCCATCAGGCCGGCGGCCCATTGGCCCAGCAGCTTGTTGCGCCGCGCCTCCGCCTTGAACCGTAACGCCTCGTCATGGGCGAATTTCTTTTCGAAATTGTCCTTGCGCTCGTCAAAACTGGTCATTGCCCTTGATTTCCTTGAGTTTTATCCGTCAAAGCGTGTTCTTTCTACCCGTCGAGACTGGGCGCGGCAATGCGGCTCGACGACAATGCCGCGCTGCGGCGATAGACGCCGGCCCTCGCCTCCATGTAGGGGTTTTCACGGCCGTCTCAAGCGCGTATAGCCGCCCGCTCCGGTCGCTGCCGGAACGCTCGATTTGAGCGCCCGCGACCCCTTGGAAGGACACTGCCGCAATGGCGCGCCGCAAGCAGATTTACGAAGGCAAAGCGAAAATCCTGTTCGAGGGGCCGGAACCCGGCACCCTGATCCAGTACTTCAAGGACGACGCGACCGCTTTCAACAACCAGAAGCGCGCGGTGCTTGAAGGCAAGGGCGTCCTCAATAACCGCATTTCCGAATTCGTCATGCAGGGGCTCGAGCGGATCGGCGTGCCGACGCACTTCATCCGTCGGCTCAACATGCGCGAGCAGCTGATCCGCCATGTCGAGATCATCCCGCTCGAAGTCGTCGTCCGCAATGTCGCCGCCGGATCTCTGGTCAAGCGGCTCGGCCTCGAAGAAGGCTCACAACTGCCGCGCTCGGTGATTGAATTCTACTACAAGAACGATGCGCTCGGCGATCCGCTGGTCTCCGAAGAACATATCACCGCATTCAACTGGGCGACGCCGCAGGAAATCGACGACATGATGGCGCTCGCCTTGCGCGTCAATGATTTCCTGTCCGGACTCTTTACCGGCGTCGGCATCAAGCTCGTCGATTTCAAGGTTGAGTTCGGCCGGCAATATGAGGGCGATTTGATGCGCCTTATCCTCGCCGACGAAATCAGTCCCGACAGCTGCCGCCTGTGGGACATGGAAACCGGCGCGATCATGGACAAGGACCGCTTCCGCAAGGATCTCGGCGGCGTCACCGACGCCTATCGCGAGGTCGCCAAACGCCTCGGCGTGCTCAAGGACAATGGCGCCGGCGCCCATACTGGGCCGGTCCTTGTCAGCGACAACGAGAAGTGACCGGGAGAACTTGTGCACATTCGCGGGACTAACGCAAAGGCGTTAAGGCCAGCGGCCAGGCTCCGTATGTATTTTGAAGAGTGACGCAAGCGGTTCGGCATGATCGTCAATGCCGTCGATCTCGACGCCCGGGTCACTCCTGCCGCGGCGAGGCAAGCGCCTTGATGATATCCGTCCAGTGGTCGAGGCCGGCGTAGAACGCCTCGGTTCTGAGATTCTCGTTCTTGCCGTGATAATTCGGCGAATCCTCTTCGCGGAGAAATAGAGACCCCATCGCGAAGGTCGGAACGCCCGCCCGGCGGAAATGCAGACCATCCGTGCCGCCGGCTTCCATATAGGGAACCGCGACCGCGTCCGGATGCCGCTTGCGGACCGCGCCGAGCGCCGCCGCCTCGATTTCCGGCGTCAAAACCGACGCGGGGCTTTCGAGCGGTTCCTTCAGGGTCGTGATTTCAATTGCCGGATTCGCGACGATCGTTGCGAGCTCGGACTTCACGTCGTCAACCGCGACGCCCGGAAAAATCCGGCAATTGACCGTCGCCGTCGCGGATTGCGGCAGCGCATTTTCCGCGTGGCCGGCCTTCAGCATGGTTGCGACGCAGGTCGTGCGCATCGTCGCGTTGATATGCGTGATCCCGGAGAGTTTTTTCACCGCCTTCTTGTCACCCGGCTTTTCGACGAACCGTCGCAGCGCGGCGGCAGTCTCTTCATTCGACCCCGCCGCCTCAATCTCAAACGCACGGAGCGTGATGTCATTCCACATCGCGGGAAATCTGTAATCTTCGATATTCTTCAGCGCCGCGGCGAGATCGTAGATCGCATTGTCGGCGCGCGGCTGCGAGGAATGGCCGCCGCTGTTCTTTACGGTTAGTTCAAAGCTCGCATAGGTTTTTTCCGCGGCTTGAATGTAGAAGACCGGCGTCTTGCCTGCGGGCGCATCGAACCCGCCGCCGGCGTCGCTGTTGAGCGCGAATTCCGCATCCTTCAGTTTTTGCGCCAGCGCCCGCGTCGTTTCCATGCCGGTCTCCTCGTCGCCGGTAAAGGCGATAACAAGATCGCGCGTTGGAACAAATCCTTCCTTTTTCAGCCTGACGAAAGTCTGCGTCAGATCGATGACGCCGTATTTGTTGTCGACAAGGCCCCGACCGTAAAAGACGCCGTCTTTTTCGGTCAGCACGAACGGATCATGATCCCAGTCGGCGCGTTCGGCCTCGACCGCGTCCATGTGGCCAAGAAAGAGGATCGGCGCCTTGCCTGCGCTGCCGTCGCCGCGATAGCGGACGATCAGGCCGACTGACTTTCCGGCCGGGACGATTTCGATGTCGCCCTGCTGAAATCCTGCCGCGCGGAATTCGCCCGCCAGCCACGCCGCCATTTGCGGCGTCTCGCCATGCTGGGCGGTCGATTTGAAGCTGACCGCCTTTTCCATCAGACGGCGCGCATAGGCCTGTTCCTCGGGCGTCGCCGCCAGCAGAGGCGCCTCGGTCAGCATGGCGAGAATAACGGCGGTCGCGGCGATGCGTTTCATGGGCCCCTCATTTTGACGACAGCACGATCAATGCCGTCGGCGTTCTCCGTGTCGTTTAGTCCTTATGCAGCGCTCCCTGGCGTCTGGGAAGAGCGTGCTCAAAGCCGGTCCCGGCGGCCGGAGCCGCCCATGACGGCGGATCGCCGACTATCAGCTCTCCGTTGACGACGGAGTTCAGCCATGCGCTTCAATCGCAGGCGGCGAAGGTGGCGCTTCCTTGTGAGGTTCATGCGGTTGCCAGCCCAAGACACTCAACAGGACGAAGAAGCCGACGACATAGGCGAGCGCAACCCACCACCCATGTACCAGCCAACGTATCGCCGACTTGGCTTCCGGATATTGATTGGAGATCGCAACGCCCGCCGATGAACCGAACCAGATCATCGAGCCGCCAAAGCCGACCGCATAAGCGAGCATGCCCCAGTCATATCCGCCCTGCTCCAGCGCCAGCGCCGTCAGCGGAATATTGTCAAACACCGCCGAGACGAAGCCGAGGATCAGCGCCGTCTCCCAGCTGGCGGGCGGCAGTTTCTCGACCGGCATCAAAGACGCGCAAGTGACAAGCACAAGCAGGAACAAGGTGCCCTTCAGGCTTTCAAAGACGACTTTCAAATTCGGCAGCCGTACAATCGCCGCCGCGATGATCGCCGACCAAACGCCAAGACCGATGACCGGATAGGAACCGAGCAGATGCGGCGCCAAAAGATTGGCGCTGACATTCGCGCCTATGGCGGTGACGAGAATGAACGCGACGATTCCGACCCGGACCCAGTCGACTTTAAAGTCGCCTTCGCGATGCTTCTGGATCGGCGAGTGGATCTGCTGAATGATCGAAAGCGGGATCGCAAAGATGAAGAACGCCGCCCCGGCGGCGACATAGGCATGAACGACATCCAGCGGGGATACGCCATCGATCCACATCATTGTCGTCGTCGTGTCGCCGACGACCGAACCCGATCCGCCCGCGTTCGACGCCGCGACGATCGCAGCAAGATACCCGATATAGACCCGCTTGTAGACATGTCGCGCGACGACGCCGCCAATGAGCGCTGCGGCGATGTTATCGAGAAAACTCGAGATGACGAACACCATGCCGAGCAAAGCGACGCCGCCGAGCCAGTTGTCCGGTAAGACGCGCGGCATTGCTTCTGGGGCCTTTGAATCCTCAAAATGCCGCGACAGCACGGCAAAGCCGAGCAGAAGCAGGAATAGGTTCGAGAGGACGACCCGTTCGTGCCACATATGGTCCTGCAAACCCGCAAGACCCGGCCCGGCGCCAAAACCTGTCACCAAGAATTTGTAGGCGACAATCGCCGCGAGCCCGGAGACCGCAACCATGAATGTTCGGTGATGAAAAAGGGCGACCCCCAAAAGAGTCGCCGCGAACAGGATGAATTCGGCTGGAATCCCGAACACCAGCAGTCCGGCTTCCACACTAGCCGCCGACGGCGCCGCTGCAAACGCCGCAACCGGGAAAAAAAGCGCCATTGCGCAAGCCGCCGCTGCCGGTTTCGCCCATTGCGATTCCCGCATCAAAACCTCCACAGCACCAGAAATGATTGCCCCCGCGAGACGGCGGAAACTATATTGCCGCCCGACCGGACGCAATTGGGCGACAGTTCAGTTGCAGGCCGTCACGCGGCGGAGTAAGGCGATCGCGCCGCCGCAACTGGCAATCCAGAAGGACTTGAAATGATGAAAGCCCGGATCACCATCACCTTGAAATCCGGCGTGCTCGATCCGCAAGGCAAGGCGATCGAGGGCGCTCTCGCGGGGCTTGGCTTTTCCGGCGCCGCGAATGTGCGTCAGGGAAAGGTCATCGAGATGAAGCTCGATGAAACTGACGAACAATCGGCGCGCGCCAGGGTGGAAGACATGTGCCGAAAGCTCCTCGCCAATCCGGTCATGGAAAATTATGCGATCGAGCTGTCGGCCTGAGCCATGAAATCGGCAGTCATCGTATTTCCCGCTTCAAACTGCGATCGCGACGCCGCTGTCGCGCTGGAACAGGCGACCGGCAAGGCGCCGACGATGGTCTGGCATGGCGACGTCGATCTTCCGGAGACAGACCTTGTCGTGCTGCCCGGCGGCTTTTCCTATGGAGACTATCTGAGGTCCGGCGCGATGGCGGCGCGATCGCCGATCATGCGCGCCGTGATCGAGAAGGCGAAAGCCGGCGCCCCGGTCATCGGCATTTGCAACGGTTTCCAGATATTGACGGAAGCAGGTCTCCTGCCCGGCGCGCTGTTGCGCAACGCCGACCTTAAATTTGTCTGCCGCACGGTGACGCTGCGCATCGACAACAACCAGTCGATGTTTGCGAGCGGCTTTGACAAGGGGCAGACCGTCGATTTCCCCGTCGCACATCACGATGGCAATTATTTCGCCGATGGCGAAACGCTGGACCGCCTCGAAAGCGAGGGCCGCGTCGTTTTCCGTTATGTCGATAACCCGAACGGCTCCGCGCGCGATATCGCCGGAATCGTCAATGATGCGGGGAACGTGCTTGGCCTGATGCCGCATCCCGAACGGGTGATTTCGCCGCTGCTCGGCGGCGTCGACGGTGCGGCCTTCTTCAAGGGCCTCGTCGACGCGATCCGCTAGCCGAAGATCGCCGGGCGCCGGCTGCTCCACGGCGCGGAGTCTTCCAGCTCATAGGCGAGTTCGAGCAGCGTCTTTTCATCGCCGACACGCGCGCCGAACAAGGCGCCGATGGGCAAGCCGGATTTCGACATCGACAGCGGCAGCGAGATCGCGGGCGCGCCGATGATGTTGAAGTAGCCGGTGAACTGCGCGTAATCGAGCACGCGCCGGAGATGATCTTCATAGCTCAATTTGGGCCCGAGATAGCCGACCGGCGCCGGCGGCGAGGCGATCACCGGCGACAAATAAACGTCATAAGGCGCCATCATCGCGTCGAATTCCGGCGTCAGCGCCAGAAGGCGCGCGACCGCCGCGTCGAAATCGTCCTGATGCGTCTCGAAATGCTCGACAAGGCCGAGCGTGAACGGCTCAAAGGCAAGGCCGTTGCGCTTCAGCTTGGTGATTTCTTCCCAGCGCGAGATCGCGATCCAGGCGTTCTTCGCCCAATAGAGCATGAAGGCTTCTTCAGCGCCCGGCGCGAACGGGATCGAGATTTCCTCGACGCTGTGGCCGAGCCCTTCGCAGGTTCTTGCAGCGGCGCGCGTCGCTTCGACAATCTCGGGATCGACAGGGCGCCCATAGGGACCTTGCGTCGCGAGGCAGATCCTGAGGCGGCGCGCATTTGCGCCGGTGACGAGGCCGACTTCCGCAAGGCCGCTCTCGGCGGTGGGAACTTCCATTGCGGCGATGGCCGCGGCAGTATCCCGCACGGTCCGCGACTGCACGCCGTGCACCGAGATTGTAAATGGGCCCGCCGTCTCCGGGCGGGCTTTGGGATGCCGGCTGCGCGAGACCTTCAGCCCGACATTGCCGCAACACGCGGCCGGAATGCGGATCGATCCGCCGCCGTCGCTCGCATGCGCGACCGGGACGACGCCGGAAGCGACAAGCGCCGCCGCGCCGCCCGACGATCCGCCGGACGAATGGTCGAGATTCCAGGGGTTGCGCGTGACGCCGGTGCTTAACGGTTCGGTGGTGGCGGTAAGCCCGAATTCCGGGGTCGTTGATTTCCCCAGGCTGATGACGCCGAGACCGAGAAACGCGTTGATCAACGGCGTTTGTTCCTTTCCCTTATAGCCGGGGAACGCCCTGCTGCCGAACCCGCTGGCGACGTCCGTCACATCGTCGAGATCCTTGACGAATGTCGGCACCCCGGCCCAGGGCCCGGACGTCTTGCCGATAGCTTCTCGGGCGCGATCGAAAGTCTTGAAGGCGATCGCATTGATTTTCCTGTCGATTCGCTCCGCGCGCTCGATCGCCGCCGCAACCGCTTCGGCGGCTGACAGCTCTCCTGATTTGATGCGGGCGGCGGTTTCGACCGCATCCAGAGCGGCGAGATCGTTCGAAGTTCTCTGGTCTTCGCGGGCGCAAGCGCTGGCGAGCGTCAAGAGCGCCGAGGCGACGCCGCCGGATTCAAGAAAATTTCTTCGTGACATCGACATGCATCCCGCCCTTTCGCCGACCCGGCCATTCCTCCATCATTGATGGCGGCGCCAGCGGTCGGATGCAATGGCGGGGCGCAGGACCAGAAGGAGACGGCAAATGCGGTTCTTGAAGACGACAGGCGCTGCGGCGCTGGTTCTGGCGGTTGCCGCCTGCTCCGGGGAAAGGAAGAGCGCCGCCGCGACCGCGACGCCGGCGGATGTTTCCTATCAGGAGACCTTGATGACCGCGCTCCTCGACGCCAAGCCGGGCGACGTCATCGAAATCCCGGAGGGCAAATTCTCATTCGACCGCTCGCTCTCGCTCGCCGTCGACGGCGTCACCTTGCGCGGCAAGGGCATGGACAAGACCATTCTCTCCTTCAAGGACCAGCTCGCCGGTGCCGAGGGCCTGTTGGTGACCGCCAGCGACTTCACCGCGGAGGATTTCGCGATCGAGGACACGAAAGGCGACGGCCTCAAGGTCAACGAGGGCAAGAACATCGCCATCCGCCGCGTGCGCGTCGAGTGGACGGGCGGCCCGAAAACCGAAAACGGCGCCTATGGCCTTTACCCGGTGCAGACGGAGAATGTGCTGCTTGAAAGCAATGTCGTGATCGGCTCATCCGACGCCGGCGTCTATGTCGGCCAATCGAAAAACGTCGTCGTGCGCAACAACCGCGCGGAGTACAATGTCGCCGGCATCGAAATCGAAAACACGTTCGACGCCGACGTTTATGACAACGTCGCCACTAACAATACCGGCGGCATTCTCGTCTTCAACATGCCGAACCTGTCGCAGCCGGGCGCAAGAACCCGCGTCTTCCGCAACAAGGTCTTTGACAACAACACGAAGAATTTCGGCGTGCCGGGAACTGCGGTCGCGGGCATCCCAGCGGGATCCGGGATCGTCATCAACGCCAATGACGAGGTCGAGATTTTCGACAATGACATCACCGGCAATAAAACCGGCAACATTATCATCGCGTCAGTCTATTCAACGGATCTCTCGAAGGACGGCATGTCGGCGGATTTCGATCCGTATCCGGAGTCGATCTACATTCACGGCAACCGCATGGCGGACGGCGGAAAAAATCCGGACGGTCTTGAATTCCAGGCGCTGAAGCTCGCAATGTTCGGGCCGACGGGCGCGCTGCCGGATATTCTGTGGGACGGCTATGTCGACGCCGGCAAATCGGTCGATGGCGCGTTGCCCGCGGCCCTGCGCATCTGCGTAAAGAACGACGGCGCGGAAGTGCTCAATCTCGACGGGCCGAACGGCAACAAGGCGCCAAGACTGGCGGCCGCCGACCATGATTGCGCCCTTGAAAGACTGCCCGAGGTCGCGCTCGCGAACGGGCTCGGCGGATAGAGGCGGATGCGGGACGGCGATGTTCGGATGGAAATTCGCAGGGCTGATGGCGGCGATGCTCAGCAGCGGCGCCTGCGCCCCGGTCGATGCGCCCAAAGGGCCGGCCTTCCATGCGGAAGGATTTCCTGAGCGCCTCAGCGACTGGCGTTTGATGGCGCCCGCCAATGGCGTGCTCAAGCTCAGCGACGGCGTCACGCCCTATGATCTCGCAACGCCGCTGTTTTCGGATTATGCGCTGAAATTGAGAACCCTGACGCTGCCCGCGGATGGCGCCGCGGTTTACAAGGCCGACGACGAATTCGACCTGCCGGTCGGGACGATCATTTCGAAGACATTTTATTATCCGCAGAGAGATTCCGAATGGGCGGGCGATGTCGTCATCGGTCCCGAGCCGACACTCGTCGACGGCGTCATGGCGCTGCGCGGCGTCAGGCTGGTCGAGACGCGCCTTCTTGTGCATCGGCAGGAAGGCTGGGTCGCGATCCCCTATGTATGGACCGAGGATCAGTCGGACGCGGTCTTGCGTCGCACCGGCGAGGTCAAGAAGCTCACCTTGCACCGCCTGGACGGCCGCGAGGAGCCGTTCGCCTATCTCGTGCCGAACCAGAATCAGTGCGCCGGATGCCACGCGACCAACAACACGACGCGCAAACTGTCGCCGATCGGCCTCAAGGCGCGACACCTCAACAAGCCATCAAGCTTCGCGCCCGGCTTCAATCAGCTTGATCACTGGGTGATGACCGGAATGCTGACCGGCGTCCCGGACGGCGGCGAGGCCGCGCCCCGCAATGCGGTGTGGACGGACGAAACCGAGAGCCGCGACGCCAGAGCGCGCGCCTATCTCGACGCCAATTGCTCGCACTGTCATTCCGATGTCGGCCCCGCGGACACCTCCGGCCTCGACCTTCGCCCGCATATTCCCTTCGGCCCCGCCTATGGCGCCTGCAAATCGCCGATCGCTTCAGGCGGCGGCTCCGGCGGGCGGCTCTATGACATTGTTCCCGGCGAAGCGGATCAGTCGATCTTCGTTTACCGGATGCAGACCACAAGGCCCGGCGCGATGATGCCCGAACTCGGACGCGCGACGAGCCACGAAGAGGGCGTCGCGCTGATTGCGGCGTGGATCAGCGAGATGGACGGCGGGTGCGGTTAGCGGGCGAGCGCCCGCCACCGTCCCAACGCCATCAGCGGGAAATAATGGCGATAGAGATTGTAGTTGATCATGAAGGCGCGGCTTAATTCAGGGCCCTGCTTCAGCCGCTCCGTCAGCAGCGGATCGCCGAGCTTGATCGTCGCGCCGACGCCGTAGCCTGGAAATCCGGCGCCGGTATATTCCGGCTCTTCCCAAGTCCCGCCCTTCTGGCGCTCGACCAGAAAGGCGATGCCGCGCTCGATCGCGTCGCGGTCCTCGGGGCGGTTCACCGCGATCAGACCCATCAGCGCCCATGCTGTCTGCGAGGCGGTCGCCTTCCCCCGCCCGCTCATGCTTGCATCCATATAGGACGCGCAGGATTCGCCCCAGCCGCCGCAAGCCTGCTGCCGCGTCAGAATCCAGTCGGCGGCGCGCGTCACATAAAGCTTCGACATGTCTTCGCCGATCGCCGCGAGCGCCGGCAAGACCGCGCCCGTGCCATAGATGTAATTGACGCCCCAGCGGCCGAACCACGAGCCGTCCGGTTCCTGCTCGCGCCTCAAATAATCGAGCGCGCGGATCATCGCCGGGTGTTTCATGCCGAGACCGAGCTTGCCGAACGCCTCGACGACATGCGCCGTGACGTCGACCGACGGCGGATCCAGCGCCTCGCCGAAATCGCAGAAGGGGATCTTGGTCAGGAACTTCTTGTCATTGTCCTTGTCGAAGGCCCCCCAGCCGCCATTTTCGCATTGCATGCCGACAAGCCAGTTGACGCCTAAATGAATGGCGCGCTCGATCCCCTTCGCCCGCCATTTCGGGTCGTTCCGGACCTGCGACAACGCCATCAGCGCAACGGCGGTGTCATCCGTATCGGGATAGAAGTAGTTCTTGTATTCGAACGCCCAGCCGCCCGGATCGAGGTTCGGCAGCTTGACGCTCCAGTCGCCTTTGCGGAGCACCTGCTGGCCAAGGACCCAGTCGAGCGCTTTTTCGACTTCCGCCGGGTAATCGCCGTTGAGGCGGCAGTCTTCGAATGCAAGCAAGGTCAAGATGGTGTCCCACACCGGCGAGGTCGACGCCTGGATCCACGTCGCGTCGCCGACATCGACGCGCCAGCGCGGGTCATCGAGCGCGCCAAGCGACTTCGCGACCACGGGATGATCGAGCGCATAGCCTTCATTGACGAGCGCCATGGTCGAGTAGATCCATGGCGGCTGGATGCCGCCCCAGACGCCGTCGGCGTCCTGATGCTGAATGATCCATTCCAGTGTGCGCTTCACCGCGCCGTGGCGGCCGAAGGATAGCTTCGTCCGCGCACCAAACGACTGCAGGCGATGCAGAATTCTGTCGACCGTCCGGAAGAACCCGTCCCAGAAATCGGCGCCCGGCTTTCCTGGCAAGCCGTAGTCGAAATACTCGCGCCCGCCGGGGAAGAGATCGTCGCAGCGGCGCTCGGGCGGCAACGGTCGCGACGGCCGCCGCGCCGACAACACGGCAATCGGCATCAAGGTCGCGCGCGCCCATTGCGCGAAATTGTAGATCGAGAAGATGAACCAGCGCGGGAAGAAAATGACCTCGGTCGGAATGTTCGGCGTCTTCTCCCATGGCCATTCGCCGATCAGCGCCAGCCAATAGCGTGTGAATACGCGGATGTTCCTGAGACCGCCCTTCGACAAGATCCAGTCGCGCGCCTTGATAATCTGCGGATCGCTCGCCGGGACGCCGCAGGAGCGCAGCGCCGCGTAAACTTCGACCGTCGTGTTGATGTCGCCCGCCGGCGCGTCGTGATAAATTTCCCATGACCCGTCACTGCGCTGCGTCTTTTTCAACGACGCGGCGAGGCGCGGCCGCAAAGGATGAGATTCAAGCCCGATGAACCAGAGGCACAAGATCCATTGCGCCTCCATGCAGGCGTTCGATTCGAGGCGTCCGACCCAATAGCCTTCGGGCTTCTGGTTTTTCTGCAGCCAGTCCGCCGCCGATCTGATCGAAGCGTCGAGCTGCGCCTCGAAATTGCCGCGCGCCGCGCCTGTCGTCCCTACGCCGTTTTCGTACATGAAAATCGCCTTGACGCCGTTTGAAAGCGGCCACTTATGTCGCCGATGCGACGCGACCTCAAGCCGCGTCAGGCCGACTTTGCCGCGGGCCGCGCAAACCCGTCCTTCAACAGCATGCCGGCGAAGAGGGCGATCAGGAACACATAGATCTCGCCTTTTCCAAGCGCTGCGCCGGATATCGCCGGACCCGGACATAGTCCGGACATGCTCCAGCCGACGCCGAACATCGCGGAACCGACGAGCAGCGGCCGGTCGATGACGGTCCTGGTCGGCAGCTGGAAGCTCGGCTCAAAGGCCGGCTTTTCGCGCGCGAGCGCGACGCGATAGCCGATGAAAGACACCGCGAGCGCCGAGGCCATGACGACGAGGAGGCTTGGGTCCCAAGCGCCGGTGACGTCGAGGAACGCAATGATCTTCGCCGGGTCGATCATCTGCGACACGGTGAGGCCGAGGCCGAAAAGAACACCGACAAGGAGAGCGGACAAGGCGCGCATGTCAGAACCCCATGAGTTGATCGGCGACAAACACCGTTGCGATCGCTGTCGCCATGAACATCGCTGTCGCCGCGAATGATCGCTTTGACAGCCGCGCGACGCCGCAAACGCCGTGGCCGCTGGTGCATCCAGATCCAAGACGCGTGCCGTATCCGACAAGCAGGCCGCCGAGGCCCATCATCCACAACGGATGCGGCGTTGACACGGCGACGATCTCGCCCCGGATCGCGCTGACAATCAGCGGGGCAAGCACAAGCCCGGCGACAAAAGCGAGGCGCCACGAAAGATCGGCGCGGCCCTCGCCGCGGAGCGGCGCCATGATGCCGGCGACGATCCCCGAAACGCCGGCGATGCGTCCGTTGAGCGCCATCAGCAGAACGGCCGCGAGGCCGATCAAGGCGCCGCCGATGGCGGCGGAGACCGGCGTGAATCCCGTGATTTCCATCAACCTCGCCTTTCCGTGTTGAACTTCTCGCGACCTGATATATATCATATAACGAGAATGACAAGTCAGTTACGCGACAAGGGACGACATGACGGTCAGATTGGACATGCGGGAATTGCAGGCGCGGGCGGAAGAAGTGTCGGAGCTTTTGAAGCTCCTGTCTCACCCGAACCGGCTTTTGATCGCCTGCGAGCTGCGGGAGGGCGAAGCTTCGGTGAGCGCGCTTGAAGCAGCGACCGGCGCGGCGCAGCCCGCTCTTTCGCGCGACCTTGCGAGAATGCGGGACGAAGGCCTCGTCCTCGCCCGCCGGCAGTCGAAATCCGTCTTTTATCGCCTCGCCGATGATCGACTTGCGCGCGTCATTGACGCATTGTGCGCGGCGTTCGGTCCTGAGGCTATCCAACCCGGAAAGAGGAACCGAAAATGACCGCCAGACCCATCGTCAAGACCTTCTTCGACGAGCCGACCTTTACGGCAAGCCATGTCGTCAGCGACCCGGCGACAAAAGCCGCGGCGATTGTCGATTCCGTTCTCGATTTCGACAGCGCATCGGGGCGCACCTCGACGAAGAGCGCCGACGAGATCATCGCCTATGCGAAGGCCAAAGGATTGACGGTCGAGTGGATACTCGAGACGCATGTCCATGCCGATCATTTGTCCGGCGCGCCCTATTTGAAAAAACAGCTCGGCGGCACGATCGCGATCGGCTCGAACATCAAGACCGTTCAGAAGACCTTCGGCGAGATTTTCAACGTCGAAGCGGAGTTCCGGCGCGACGGCAGCCAGTTTGATGCGCTTTTCGACGACGGCGCCCGCTTCAAGCTCGGCGCGATCGACGCCCGCGTCATTCATACGCCGGGCCACACGCCCGCCTGCATCACCTATGTGATCGGCGACGCCGGCTTTGTCGGCGATACGCTGTTCATGCCGGATTACGGCACCGCGCGCTGCGACTTTCCCGGCGGCGACGCGGCGACGCTTTACCGGTCGATCCAGAAGATATTTGCGCTTCCGGACGAGACGCGCCTCTTCATGTGTCACGACTACAAGGCGCCGGGCCGCGAGGTCTACGCCTGGGAGACGACGGTCAAGGACGAACGCGACTGGAACGTCCATGTCGGGCGCGGCGTGTCGGAAGCGGATTTCGTGAAGATGCGCACGGCGCGCGACAAGACGCTTGCCATGCCGCGACTCATCCTGCCGTCGGTCCAGATCAATATGCGCGCCGGCGAATTGCCGCCGCCTGATTCGAACGGCGTCCGATATTTGAAACTGCCGCTGAACATGCTGTAAGTCGCGAGGCGGCGCAGGGAGGGAAACGATGAAACACCAGATCGTCATCGTCGGCGGCGGCGCTGCCGGCATCGCCGCCGCGTCGAGTCTGCTGAAGCGACGCCGCGATCTTGATATCGCCATCATCGAACCGAAAGAGCAGCATTACTATCAGCCGGGCTGGACCATGGTCGGCGGCGGCATTTTCGAATTCGATTTCACGGTGCGCCCGCAAGCGTCGGTCATCCCGAGAAACGCGACGTGGATCAAAAAGGCGGCGACCGGCTTTGCGCCGGAGCGGAACGCCGTGATGATCGAGGGCGGTGGAAACATTGAGTATGATTTTCTGATTGCGGCGCCCGGCATCAAGCTCAACTTCGCCGCCATTCCGGGACTGGAAGAATCGCTCGGCAACAATGGCGTCACCTCAAACTACCAGCCGGGGATGGCGCCCTATACCTGGAAGCTCATTCAGGAGCTGAAAGGCGGCAAGGCGATATTCACGCAGCCGCCGCCGCCGTTCAAATGCGCCGGCGCGCCGCAGAAGATCTTGTATCTCGCCTCGGACCATTGGTTGAGCAGCGGCGATCTTGGGAAATTCAAGGTCAGCTTCTGCACGGCGGCGCCTGCCCTGTTCGGCGTCGCAGACTATGTTCCGGCGCTCATGGATTATGTGAAGAAGTACGATATCGAACTCAATCTCGGCTCGGTGCTGATCGCTGTCGACGGCGCCGCGAAGAAGGCGACATTCCGGGAGAAAGGCGCGGACGGCGCCGAACGCGAGGTGGTGCGCGATTTCGACATGCTGCATGTCTGTCCGCCGCAGATCGCTCCGGACGTCGTCAGAGGCAGCGCGCTCGCCGACGCTGGCGGCTGGATCGATGTCGATCAGGAAACGCTGCGTCACAAGAAATACGCCAATGTTTTTGCGCTCGGCGACGCCTGCAATGCGCCGAACGCCAAGACAGCCGCGGCGGCGCGCAAGCAAGCGCCGATCGTCGCCGAGAATCTTCTCGCGGCGATGGACGGAAAGACGCCGGAATTCGTCTATGACGGCTATGGTTCATGTCCGCTGACCGTTGAAAAAGGAAAAATCGTGCTGGCGGAATTCGGCTATGGCGGGAAATTGTTGCCGACCTTTCCAAAATGGCTGAACGATGGAACGAAGCCGACCTGGTTCGGATGGCTGCTGAAGGCGCGGGTCCTGCCGTGGGTCTATTGGCATTTGATGCTCGCCGGTCATGAGTGGTTCGCTAGACCGCAGCGCCGCGCCGCAAAACCGTAAGCGATGAGCCGCTCGGCGTTTCAGATCGTCTCGACCTATGCGCCCGTTCTTGGGTGGGCGCGTCGCTATGATCGCGCGGCGCTGACCGACGATGCGCTTGCCGCGGTCATCGTGACGATCATGTTGATCCCGCAATCGCTCGCCTATGCGTCGATCGCCGGACTGCCTCCGGAAATCGGGCTTTATGCGTCGATCGCGCCGCTTTTTGCGTATGCGGTGTTCGGCACCAGTTCGGCGCTCGCGGTCGGTCCTGTCGCGGTTCTCTCATTAATGACTGCGGCGACGATCGGCGACTTCATTGAAATCGGCAGCGCCTCCTATATCGAAGCTGTCCTTGCGCTGGCGCTGCTGGTCGGCGTCATCTTGTTCCTGTTCGGGGTGTTTCGGCTCGGGTTCCTCGCGAATTTTCTGAGCCACCCGATCATTTCCGGTTTCATCAGCGCTTCCGGCGTGCTGATCGCCGGCGGTCAGTTGAAACATGTGATGGGCGTCGCCGCCGAAGGCGATTCGCTGGTCGAAATCACCCTCGATCTCGCCCGCCAGTCAGGGAGCGCCCATTTGCCAACCCTCGCGGTCGGCGGCGGCGTCATTGTCTTTCTCGTGTGGGCCCGCACCAGTTTGAAACCGTTGCTGCTGCAATTCGGCGTCAAGGAACGGGGCGCCGCGCTCGCCGCGCGTACTGCGCCGCTGTTATCGATCGTCGCCTCGATCGCCCTCGTCAAAGCGCTGGGACTTGCTGAGGCCGGCGTCGCCATTGTCGGCGAGACTCCGAAGGGACTGCCGACGCTTGCTTTCCCGACTTTCGACTGGGAATTATGGCGCTCCTTGATGGGTCCGGCGATGCTGATCGCCATCATCGGCTATGTCGAATCGGTTTCAGTCGCACAGACGCTCGCCGCCAAGCGCAATGAGCGGATTGATCTCGATCAGGAATTGATCGCCCTTGGCGCCTCCAATCTCGCCGCCGGCGTCGCCGGCGGGTTTCCGGTCGCCGGCGGATTTGCCCGATCGATCGTCAATTACGACGCCGGCGCCAGAACCCCGGCCGCCGGCGCCTATTCCGCGATCGGCATTGCGATCGCGGCGCTCTATCTGACGCCGCTTCTGCATGACCTTCCGCGAGCGACGCTTGCCGCGACCATTATCGTCGCGGTGTTGAGCCTTGTCGATCTGCGGGCTGTTTCGCGAACCTTGCGATACTCCAAGTCCGACTTCGCCGCGATGATGACGACCATCCTCGGAGTGTTTTTTTTCGGCGTCGAGGCCGGCGTCATGGCGGGCGTCATCCTCTCGATCCTGCTCATCCTTCATCGCGCCAGCCGGCCGCATTCCGCCATCGTCGGCCAGGTCCCCGGCACCGAGCATTTCCGCAATGTCAAACGGCATCAGGTCATCACCAGCCCATCGGTCGTTTCGATCCGCATCGACGGCGATCTTTTTTTCGCCAACGCCAGATTTCTGGAAGACCGCCTGCTCGCCGCCGCGGATACGCCCGAGGTGAAGCACGTCGTCCTCATGTGTTCGGCGATCAACTCGATCGATGCGACGGCGCTTGAAGCGCTCGACAGCGCCAACCGCCGACTCAAATCGGCGAATGTCACGCTGCATCTTTCGGAAGTGAAAGGGCCGGTGATGGATCGGCTGACCCGGTCGCATTTTCTCGACGATCTGACCGGGAACATCTTCCTCAGCGAATTCGAAGCGATGCGCGCGCTTGATCCGATGCGCTTCAAACCGGCGCTGCGCGAGGACCTTTCAGATGCGCCTCTCGGCGCATCGTGAGCGTTGACCGGAACATCTGCCAGCTGATCGCCGAGCGCATGCGCGACGCCCGCGACCGGCCGTTCCTGACCATACCGGGCCGCCGAGCCAGGTCGTTCGGCGCCGTCGATAAGCTTGCGGCGCGCTACGCCGACGCGCTTGCAAGAAGCGGCGCGCGGCCCGGCGACCGCATCGTCGCGCAGGTTGAGAAGAGCGCGGAGAATGTCGCGCTCTATCTTGCGTGCCTGCGCGGCGGTTTTGTGTTTGTCCCGCTCAACACCGCCTATACGCGCGCCGAACTTGACTATTTCATCGCAGACGCCGAGCCGGCGCTGTTTGTGTGCGATCCCGCGCGCGCGGAAGATGCGCCCGCCGGGCGCCAAACGCTGACTCTGGACGCAGAGGGACGCGGAACGCTCGGCCAGGCGGCGCTCGAGGCTGACGCATCGCCGGACATCGAGCCGCGCACCGGAGATGATCTTGCGGCGATCCTTTACACCTCCGGCACGACTGGCCGTTCGAAGGGCGCGATGCTGACGCATGGCAATCTTACGACGAACGCGCTCGCCCTCATCGAGATCTGGGGCCTCGACCGCCGCGACGTGTTGCTGCATGCGCTGCCGATCTTTCACATCCACGGATTATTCGTCGCGCTGAACACCGCGCTTTTGAATGCGTCGGAGGTGATATTCCTGCGCAATTTCGAGGTCGCAGAAGTACGCCGGCATTTGCCGCGGGCGACAGTCATGATGGGCGTGCCGACATTCTATTCGCGCCTGCTCGCCGACCCCGATTTCGGCGCCGACGACTGCCGCGCCGTCCGACTGTTCATTTCCGGATCGGCGCCCCTGACCGCCGAGACCTTCAGGGCGTTTGAAGAACGAACAGGCCGCCGGATTCTCGAACGCTACGGGATGTCGGAGGCCGGCATGATCGCGTCCAATCCGCTTGTCGGCGAGCGGATCGCCGGAACCGTCGGCTTCGCGCTGCCGGGCGTCGAAATCCGCGTCACGTCGGCGGGCGCCGTCTGTCCGCCGGGCGAGCCCGGGCTGATCGAGGTCAGGGGCGCGAACGTCTTCAAGGGATATTGGCGGATGCCGGAGAAGACCGCCGAGGAATTCCGGGAAGGCGGCTGGTTCTCGACAGGAGATGTCGGCTTTTTGTCCGCTGACGGACGATTGACGCTGTCAGGCCGCTCAAGAGACATGATCATCGTCGGCGGCCTTAACGTCTACCCGAAGGAAATCGAAGAGGCGCTCGACGCAGTTCCCGAAATCGCCGAGTCGGCGGTGGTCGGCGCGCCGCATCCGGATATGGGCGAAGGCGTTGTCGCGTT
>JBGSNB010000503.1:0-1693 GCA_041739835.1 Parvularculaceae bacterium
CGACGACCAGATCGAACAGCGCCGACGCGGCGATCAGCGGCGCTTTCAGCAAACGCTTCGGCGTCCAGTTTTCGCGCCGGCGCAGGCGCCGCAACGCATAATTCTTCGGCACGACGATGAGGCCGCTGCGCTTCACGCCCGCGCCGATGATTTCCTCGATCCAGTTCGGGTCGGCGGCGTTCCGCCGGACGATCTCGGCGACAATGTCGACGCCGGCGGCGCGCCAGAGTCGGAATTCGTCGTAGAGAAAGCGATTGATCGCGGTGCCGACAGCCTGCCGGCGCTCATAGCGATAGATCGCGGGCAGGCTCTCATAGGGCCGGTAGAAATGCCGCACGCCCGGCGCGCGCAGAATGCGGGACCGCGTTTCCGGTTCGGAGAAGTTGCGCGTCAGGGTCATCGCGCGCAGGAAGCCGTCCTCGACGACGATGCCGCGCGGCATCGTCAGCGACCGCAGCGCGGCGGCATGCGCCGCATAGCACTGGCCGGAAAGCGAATGATCGCCATCGCTGCCGGTCTTTTGCAGGGCGCGGATCACCGGCCCGAGCGCGCCGCCGGCATCCGAGAATTTCTTCTCCGGCTGGTCCGGCGCGATCGCGACCGCGGGATTGGCCTTCAAATGGCGGATGAGGCGGGCGATGGCGTCAGCCTCGGCGAATTCGATGTCGGCGTCGAGAAGGACGAGATAGTCCGCGTCAGGCGCGCTTGCCTCGTGCACGAAGACGTTCCAGGCGTTCGCTTTGCCGGCCGCTGCGATGTCGAGGACTTCCGCGCGGAGCGATGGTCCGGCGGCGACGGTCAGCGCCGCGCGCGCTTCATTGACGGTGCCGTCCGTGCAGCCATTGGCGACGACGATGATCTCCTTGGCGACGGCGTCGTCGGCGATGACGGACTGTGCGAGCAGCGATGCGATCGTCGCGCCGATGAAGCCTTCTTCCTGATGCGCGAGGATGCCGATCGCGACCTTCATCGGACGATCTTGCCCGCGTCACTCCGGCACATAGGCCGGCAGGAACGTTTCGACGCGTGCGACCATCGATTGAAGCCGCGCGTCCGCTTCCTCAAGGCTCGTATCGTTCGGCACCGGCGTGATGAGGCGCACCATCGCGCCGTCGGAGCGCTTGCGCGTCACCGCGTCGACGATGAGCCAGAATTTCATCACGAATTCATTGGCGATTTTACGTCCGCGCTGATCGTACCAGTAATAGACGAGCTGGCGATTGTCGCCGCTCTCGATCAGCATCCGGTTGTAGCGGAACGGCTTGCCGGCGCCGCTTCTGGTCGAAATCACGTCATGGCGCGCGATTTCCCAGCCGCCGCCCGGAATGCACTGGCGCGGGCTGTGCCAGGAGCGGCCGTCGCGCTGCGCGTCGAGATAGGCGAAGTAGAGATTGAAATCCTCGCCTTCCGGCGACCGCAGATCGATCACGATCGAATCGTCGGCGCCGAGCACTTCGGCGACGGTCCGGTCGAGCGGACGAATCTTCTGCGACCAGCCGGCGAATTCGGCGGCGACGCCGTCAAAATCCTCCCGGTCCGGAACGATCAGCGTATCGGCGGTGACGATCCGCGACGCGCCGATCGCGAGGAGCGTCGCCGCCGCCAGGCCGACAAAAACCGGCGCGCCGGAATTTCGCGCCGCGCTCGGCGCCGTCAACGGCAAATCGGGCGTCGTCAGCGCGTCGAGCGGATT
>JBGSNB010000530.1:0-5257 GCA_041739835.1 Parvularculaceae bacterium
ACCGTCGCCGGCCGATGTCGCCGCGGAGGCGCCGGCGACCGCGGTCGAAGGCGAGGGCGACGCCGCCGAAGAACGGTCGCCAGAAGCTGTTGACGCTTCGCCAATCGAAACGCTGGCGGACGAGATCGACTGGCCCGTCACAGATCTCCGCGCGAAGATCGTCACCTCGAAAGGCGACCTGCTGGTCGAGCTCTACCCGGCCGAGGCGCCCAAAACCGTCGCCAACTTCGTTCAGTATGCGAAGGATGGGCATTATGACCGGCTGATCATCCACCGCGTTGTGCCGGGCTTCGTCATTCAGGGCGGCGGCTATAACCAGTATTTCAACGAGCGCCCGACTCGCGATACGGTCCCCTATGAAGGCGCCAACGGCCTCGGCAATTACCGGACGACTCTCGCCATGGCGCGCACCTTGGACCCGAACAGCGCGTCGGCGCAGTGGTACGTGAATTTGCGAGACAATAACGACCAGCTCGACCACTTCGTCAACGATCTTGGGCCGCGCTACGGCTATACGGTGTTCGGCCGCGTCATCGAAGGGATGGACGTCGCGGACGCGATCGGCATGCTGCGGACCGGCGCCGCCGGGCCTTTTCCGTCGGAAGTCCCGGCCGAGACCGTCATCATCAGCCGCGTGGACATTATCGAGGGCGGGCAATAGTCCCCGCGTTGCACGGCCGCTCGCCATCCGCTATCCCCCGCCGATGAGCAAAAAGGAAAAAACCTTCCGGCCGAAAGCGCGCACGCCGCGCGGATTTCGCGATCGCTTCGGGCCCGAGATCGCGGCGGAGCGCGAGATGCTGGAACGGATCTCCGCCGTCTATGAGTCGTTCGGCTTCGATCCGCTTGAAACCCCGGCGTTCGAATATACCGACGCGCTCGGCAAATTCCTGCCTGACATCGACCGGCCCAATCAGGGCGTCTTCTCGCTGCAGGACGACGACGAACAATGGATGAGCCTGCGCTATGATCTGACAGCGCCGCTCGCGCGCTATGTCGCCGAACATTATGACGCGCTCGCGAAACCCTTTCGCCGTTACGCGGTCGGGCCGGTCTGGCGCAATGAAAAGCCGGGGCCGGGCCGCTTTCGCCAGTTCACGCAATGCGACGCCGACACCGTCGGCGCGCCGGCGCCGAATGCGGATGCGGAAATGTGCATGATGTTCGGCGAGGCGCTGAATGCGGCGATCGGTGCGATGGATTCGTCTCCATATAGGGCGACGAGCGGGCCGACGCCGAAGGCGAAAATTCGCGTAAGTACGCGCAAAATCGTTGATGGTCTCTTTGAGACGATAAGCCTCGCCGGCGAAAACGACCTCGCGACGCGAACCGCCGTGATGCGGTCGATGGACAAATTCGACCGGCTGGGAGAGGGCGGCGTCCGCCTCCTGCTCGGTCCCGGCCGCAAGGATGAAAGCGGCGATTTCACCGCCGGCGCGCGACTTGCCGATCGCGATATCGACTTGGTTATAGCCTTCCTGAATTCCTCCGGGGACGAGGTCAGCGGCGATCCTGCTGGTTCACTTGAACGCGCCGCGCAGATCGTCGGCGCATCAAGCGCCGGTGAAATCGGGCTTAAGGAGCTTCACGGCATCAAGAACGCGATCCCAGACTTCGATGCTCGCGGCATCCATTTTGATTGCGCAATCATTCGCGGGCTCGAGTATTATACGGGGCCGGTCTTCGAAGCCGAGATCGGGTCGCAGTTCGGCTCTCTCGGTTCCGTCGGCGGGGGAGGTCGTTATGACGGTCTCGTCGAGCGATTCAAAGGCGTTGAGGTGCCGGCTGTCGGCGTGTCGATCGGTATTTCGCGACTGCTTGCTGCGTTCGAATTTGCGACTGACCCGCTTCGCATGGCGCAAGGCCCCGTCGTCATTCTCGCGCTCGAAGACGGTCAGATGGCGGCCTATCAGACCATGGCGGCGGAGCTGCGCGCCGCGGGCATCCGCGCCGAGGTCTATGTCGGCGGCTCCGGCATGAAGGCGCAGATGAAGTACGCCGACAAGCGCGGCAGCCCGGTCGCCGTCATTTGCGGCGGCGACGAGCGCGCGCGCGGCGAGGTGACGATCAAGGATCTGCGTCTTGGCGCCGAACTGTCGAAATCGATCGAGGATAACGCCGAATGGCGCGAAGCTCAGCCGGCGCAGATTTCGGTTCCGCGCGAGAAGCTGGTTGAGGAAACAAGACGCGTGCTGGCGCGCCGCCAAACAGCCAAATCAAGGGGTCAAACATGAAGCTGCGATTTATTGCTCTCACTCTATTGATGACAACCGCCGCCAATGCCGCGCCGCTCGAAGATGCGGCGATGGAGGCGACGGCGCGCGCCATTCACGAGCGGGTGATCGCGCTCGACACCCATGTCGACATTCCGCTCGATTTCGCGACCGCGGCGGCCGATCCCGGCGGCTTCACCAAGGCGCAGGTCGATCTGCCGAAAATGCGCGCGGGCGGCCTCGATGCGGCGTTTTTCATCGTTTACACGCCGCAGGGAAAACTGACCGACGAAGGCTATGCCGAGGCTGCGACCATCGCATTCACACGCCTGTCGGCGATCCACCGCTTCGTCGGCGCCTATCCGGACGAGATCTCCCTTGCGATGAGCGCCGCCGAGACGAAGAAAATCGCGAAATCGGGGCGCAAGGTCGCGCTCATCGGCATGGAGAACGCCTTCCCGCTCGGGCCCGAACCGACGCAGGCCGACATCGACCGGCTCGCGCGCGACGGCGTGCGCTATGCGGGCGTCGCGCATTTTGGGCACAATCAGTTCGGCGACAGCTCAAATCCAAACAAGGACGCCGGTGATGCCGACGAGAAATGGGGCGGCCTGTCGCCAAAAGGGCGCGAGCTGGTGGCGATGCTCAATCGCGCCGGGATCATGGTCGATGTCAGCCATTCCGGGCGCAAGACCATGCTGCAGGCGGCCGAGATTTCGAAAGCGCCGATCATCGCCTCGCATTCGGGCGTGAAGGCCGTCGCCGACAGCCCGCGCAATCTCGACGATGACCAGTTGAAAGCGCTCGCCGCCAATGGCGGGGTCGTCCAGATCGTCGCGCTCGGCGTTTACGTGAAGCCGCTGAACGAAGCGCAGACCGCGCTGCAGGAAAAAGTCCGCAAGGATATGGGGCTTGAAACCTCGGCCGCGCGCGCCGCGATGAGCCCGGAGACGCAAGCGGAGTATGAAAAGCGCCTTTCGCCGATGTGGGAGATCGCGCCGCGCGCCAATGTCGTCGATTTCGTCAATCATATCGACCACGCGGTCAAAACGGCCGGGATCGACCATGTCGGCATCGCCTCGGATTTCGACGGCGGCGGCGGCATTGTCGGCTGGCAGGATGCGAGCGAGACGTTGAATGTCACCCGCGAACTGGTGAAGCGCGGCTACAGCGAAGAAGCGATCGCGAAGATCTGGAGCGGCAATCTGCTGCGCGTGCTGTCGGAAGTTGAGAAGGCGGCGTCAGCGATCGCCAAAGAAGCGAAATAGCCTACGCCGCGCGGAGCTTTTTCAGCACCAGCGATTTTTTTGTCGGCGCGCCGCCGGGGCCGCGGTCGACGCCAAGCGACGCGCGCTCGATGATGTCGCGCGCGAGCATCGGCGCCTCGGAGCGGAACAGCGTCTTGCCCTCGGCGTCGACGAAAATGACGAAGAAGCCTTCCTCGGCGTCCATCGCGTGGCGCAGCAGCGAGGCGTCGAGCCACTCCATCTGTTCGCCGTTCTTGGTCGGACGCGTAAGCCCGTAGACCTCAATCACCGAGACATCCTCGCGGATCAGCGCCGCGATCGCCGGTTTCAGCAGGCGCCGCTGCATCCGGCAGGCGTTGTGATTGGCGGTCGGCCCGATAATGAACAACGTATTCTTCGGCGAAAAGCGCTTGGGCTCTGCCTCCTTGATCGCGGCCTTGATGTCGGGCACGGGCAAGGGTCCGCGCGCGGCGAAATACGCGATCGCGCCGAAAATGATGCAGGTCGCCAGAATGAGCAGCGTCAGGCCCATGTCCCAAATCTAGCCAATCGTCGTTGACGACGCGTTAACGAAATTCCCACAGGGCCGAAGGGCCCCGAAAATCGGCGCTTTCCCGGCCGCAGGCCCTCAATAGAGAGGCGCCGCGAGGCCGCGCCGCCAGGCGATCGTGCGCGCGATCCCGTTGGCGAGCGAGGTCTTCGGGTCGTAGCCAAGCTCGCGCCGCGCCTTCGAAATATCGGCCCAGGTGCGCTCGACATCGCCCTTTTGCATGCCCTTGAAGACTTTCTTCGCTTCGACGCCGAGTTCTTTTTCAAGCAGCGCGACCAGCGTCATCAGTTCTTCCGGACGGTCATTGCCGAGATTGAAGACGCGGTGAAACGCGTCGCCGGCCGCGGGCGGCCTCTCAGCGGCGGCGAGCACGCCTTCGACGATGTCATCGATATAGGTGAAGTCGCGGCCCATGCGCCCTTCGTTGAAGATCTCGATCTGCTCGCCCTTCAGCATCTTCTCGGCGAAGACCAGATAGGCCATGTCCGGACGGCCCCATGGTCCGTACACGGTGAAAAATCTCAGTCCCGTCAGCGGCAGCCCATAGAGCCGGGCGTAGGACGCCGACATGATCTCGTTCGCCTTCTTGGTCGCGCCGTAGAACGACACCGGCGCGTCCGTCCGGTCGTCCTCGACGAACGGCGTTTTCGAATTGGCGCCGTAGACGGAGGACGAAGAGGCGTAAACGAGATGCGGAACGCCCAACCGCCGGCCAAGCTCAAGCAACGACAAATGGCCGTCGAGATTTGATCGCGCATAGGCGAACGGGTTTTCGATCGAATACCGGACGCCCGCTTGCGCCGCGAGATGGATGATCGCGTCGAACCGGCCGACCGCCGCCGCGCTGAGCGCAGCGTAATCGGCGATATCGAGTTGATGAAACGAGAAACCCTTGCGCGGCGTCAACCCAGACAGCCGGGCGCGCTTCAGCGCCGTCGAGTAATAGTCGTTGATATTGTCGATCCCGAAGACTTCGTCGCCGCGTTCCAGCAGCGCTGTCGCGGTCGCCGCGCCGATAAAGCCGGCAGCGCCTGTGACAAGTATGCGCTTCGACATCGATCTTGCCCGTCAGTCCGCTTTCGCCTGGCTGAGGACTTCATCGTAAAGCCCGTCCGCTAGGGTCCGCCGTCTATGCAACATCACGGCCGCGATGGCCAGCATGGCAATGGCTATCGCAAAGAACGCCGAGGCCGGATCGGCGTCGATATTGGTGATCGCAAAGACCGACAGCGACCCTGGCAGCGCGA
>JBGSNB010000592.1:0-9111 GCA_041739835.1 Parvularculaceae bacterium
GCAGGCGGCGGCCATCGCCTGCGTGATCGCGCCCATGCCGCCGATCGCGTGTCCCCACGCGCCCTTGACGCCGTTCGCTTCGCCGAAAACGTGATGGAGCAGCACATAGGCCGAACCCGGCGTATACGGACTGCCGTAAAAGCCGGTGATCGCGTCAAAGCCGAGCATGCCTTTGAGGAGGTCGCTCTCGAACCACTGGTCGAGAATCTCGCCGGCGCTCTTGCCGAAGTAGTCGACGAGGTCGCGCTGGCCTTCGAGGCCGAGCTTTCGCATGTCGTTGGCGAGGCCCGCAGCGGCCAGCATGTCGCGAATGCCGCCGCCGACATTGGGCGGCGTCGCGCCGAGCATCTTCCGCAACAGATCGACGAGCCGATCGAGCCGCTCGTGATAGGCGTGATAGGCGGCGACGTCCTTCGCAGAATGGCGTGCGATCGCCGCGTCGTTTTCCGCTGCGTCGCGGCCGAGCAGCAGATAGCGCCCTTCAGGCGTCGGCGCGAAATAGGCCATCGGGCGGATGACGATCTTCAGCCCGTGGCGGGCGAGATCCATTTCCGCGATGACTTTCGGCGACAGGAGGCTCACCGCATAGCTCGCGACGGAATTGCGGAACCCGGGATGGAACTCCTCGGTGACCGCCGCGCCGCCGACAATCTCGCGGCGCTCGAATACGCAGACGCGTCTGCCGGCGCGCGCAAGATAATACGCGCAGACGAGCCCGTTATGGCCGCCGCCGATGATGATGACGTCGCAGGTTTCCTTCGCCATAGAGGTCAGTCGACGATTTCGCCGCCTTTCATCACGATCTTTTCGCCGCCAAGCGCATTGATGTCCGCCAGCGGATCGCCGTCGATGGCGATCATGTCGGCGTAGGCGCCGGCCCTGATCGCGCCGACATCATTTTCCCAGCCGAGGAGCGCCGCCGCATTTATCGTCGCCGCCTGCATCGCCTGCATCGGCGTCATGCCGTATTTGACCATATAGGGAAGCTGCTTTGCGTTATCGCCATGCGGGTAAACGCCGCTGTCGGTGCCATAGGCGATCTTGACGCCCATCCTCACCGCCTTGCGGAAAACCTCGCGCTGCGTATCGGTCGTGTCGCGGTTTTTTTGCAGCGTTTCTGCGGGCCACCCATCGCGCGTTCCGATCTCGTCGATGTAATCGCCATTGTAGATGTCGGCGACGAGATAGACGCCGCGCTTCTTCATCATCGACAGCGCCTCGTCATCGAGTAGCGATCCATGTTCGATCGACTGGACGCCGGCGCGGATCGCCGATTTCGCGCCTTGCGCGCCATGGGCGTGGGCGGTGACTTTTTTCCCGTGTTTCTTGGCTTCGTCGACGATCGCCCGCATTTCGTCTTCCGACAATTCCGGCATTCCGGGATCGGTGCCGACGGTCAGGACGGCGCCGGTCGCGATCATCTTCAGGAAATCGACGCGATGCTGCAGGAAGGCGCGCGCCTTTTGCCGCGCGTCTTCCGGGCCGCGCACGATGCCGGCTTCATAGTCGGGCGGCAGCTTGATGTCGTCGGCAAGGCCGGTGATCGCGCCGCCGCCGCCGGGAATGGTGAAATAGCCGCCGGAGACCGCCATGCGCGGGCCGTCGACATAGCCATTGTCAATTGCGTCGCGCAGCGCGATGTCGGTGAAGGCCCGCCAGGACCCGACATCGCGCACGGTCGTAAATCCGGCGCGCAAGGTCTTCTTCGCGTTCGACGCGCCGATCAGCGCATCCTGCGCGCCGGAAGTGAGCAGCGGGTCGGCGACGCCCGCCGACTGGATGTCGCCGACAAGATGCGTGTGCATGTCGATGAGGCCGGGAAGGACGGTCTTGCCGGACCAGTCGATCACCGCGCCGTCCGCCGGCCGCGCATAAGGACCGATCGAAGCGATGCGGTCGTCTTCGATGCGGATCAACTGGTTCGTCAGCGCCCGTCCTGCTGCAACGTCGATGACGCGCCCGGCGCGAACATAGACCATTTCCGCCTGCGCGCGCGATCCGCAAAGGGCGGCGAGCGCGAGGGGAAGGGCGATCAGAGCTTTCATTCCTGCCCCCTAAAAAAAGAAAACGGGCGGAATGGTCATCCCATTCCGCCCGCCAATCAAGCCGCCTTGGCGCTGCGCCTAGAAAGTCTGGCCGAAACGCAGGCCGATGGTTCTCGGCTGCGCGGTGCTTTGATAGACGCCGGTGCCGCCGCCGGGGCCCGTGATGCCGCAGGTCGTGATCGCGCAGGCGACAAAGCTCTGCAGATCGGGGCGCTCGTCAAAGGCGTTGTTGATGTAGAGCACCATTTTCCAATTGTCCTGCCGGACGCCCATCGAGAAATCGACGAGGGCGAAGCCCTCCTGATCGCCGATGATCGCCTGATCAACGACGAGGAGGTTTGAAGGCGCCGTCGTTTGGCCGGAGACCGAACCTTGCAAATGGCCTGTCAACGCGCCGACCGGGAACTCATACCGCGCGGTCAGCGTGCCTTTGAATTTGGGCACCACCGGCAATGCCGTCCCCTTGGGCGCTTCGGGGTCCGCAGATTCATCTCCGCGGGTCGCCGGGTCGTCAGGCGTCTGAGGCCCGCAATTCGTGAATGGGTCGCCAGCGTCTGTATTGAAGCCGCAGAAATTCTCCGACAATTCGGCGTCGATGATCGACATCGCGCCGTTAAGAGTGAACCGGTCCGTCGGCGCCCAGGTCATGTCGGCTTCAAATCCGTAGATTCGCGCCGACGCAGCGTTCTTGATTTCGGTAAGGCCGTTCAACCCCAGAATCGGGAACTGGAAATTGTCCCATGTTTGGTAGAACGCGGCGCCGTTCAGGACGAAGGTATTGTCCGCCCATGACGTCTTGAAGCCAAGCTCGTAATTGACCAGCGTGTCCTCGAGATAGGGCGGCAGCGGCGTCCGCCGGTTGGCGCCGCCGGGCCTGAAACCGGTCGACCAGGTGGCGTAGACCATCTTTGAATCATCGAGGTCATAGGTGAGGCTCAGCTTGTGCGTCTCGCCCGTGTTCTTGATTTCGCTGTCGAGATTCGTGCAGGGAGAGTTCGGAACGCTGGGCGGTCCGAAACACGCGGCTTCACCGGTGCCGTTCACCAGAAGGCCAGTGAAAGGATCTATCTCCTGCATCATGGTCATCGGGTCGATAGGGTCTGGTGAGAATCCGGCGCCGTAGCCGTTAAAGCCGATCAGCGAATTCTTGTATTTGTAACCCCTGACGCCGCCGATGAAGGTGAGGCGATCCGTCAGGTCGAACTCCATCTCGGTGAACAGCGCAAGGTCGCGGTCGACGCGCTTTTGCTCGGTCAGCCAGATGGTGTCCGGTTGGCCGGGCACTTCGAGAATATCCGCGAGGTTCCTGATGATATATTGCTGATGGATGTTGTGCCGTTGGCGGTTCTGGAAGAAGCCGGCGACGAACCTGACGCGCTTGTCCTGGGGCGAGGAAATGCGAATTTCATTCGCATATTTCCCAAAGGAATCATCGCCCTGATAGAACTGGCTAAAATCGATATTGTTGTAGAGATTGTCGTAGAAATACGCCGCGAAATTATACACGCCCGGCCCGGAGACCGAGTCGTAATACTGATAGAGCGCGTCGTAATAATAGGCGTAATCGGTATAGTCGTAATTGGAATCGATCTGGCGGCGAAGATAGGAGCTGGCGACGACGAGATCGAAATTCCCGATCTTGCCCTCCAGCGTCAACGCGCCCTGAATGAACTTGTCGTTGCTGAATTCAGGCTCAAACCGGCTGACTTTAAGGTCGCCCGAATCCGGATCGAAGAAGTGAATGCCGTTCGATTCCTGCTTCTGGGCGAGGATCGTCGGCGTGATTGTCCAGTTTTCGTTGAGGTCGACCTTGAGCGCAACGCGCGCGCCATAGGTTTCGACGTCGTTGAAATTGTCCTCGACGAGATTGGCGTTGGTCTTCGCGATCGGCAGCAGCGGCGTGCCGGTGATCGGATTGACGCCGCCGAACGCCGGCGCGATCGTGCCGGGGAAAATCCGGCCCGTCAGCACATTGTCGATGTAGCCGGCGTCCTTCTTGTACCAGCCGACGAGGCGGATGGCGGCGTTGTCGGCGATCGGCTGGTTCACGAAGCCTTCGAACTGATAGCCGATGTCGCCATGCTGGACGGCGTTGACCTCAAGGTCGTAACCGGCGGCGAATTCGCTTGGATCCGGCTTGTTGGTGATGATCCGCAAAACGCCTGACTGCGCGCTGGCGCCGTAGAGCGTCCCCTGCGGGCCGGCGATGCCTTCAACGCGCTCGATGTCGTAAATGTGGACCGGCAGGAAGCCGAGAATCGTCGTCACCGGCTGTTCGTCGAGATAGACGCCGACGGAAGGGAGCGACGCGGAATGGTTGCCGTCGCCGCCGGAAACGACGCCGCGGAAATAGACATTGGTCGAGTTCGGTCCGGTCGACTGGAAGGAAAGGCTCGGGATGAATTTCGAATAATCGTCGAAGGCCGACACTTCGAGCTGCTCAAGCCGTTCGGTGCTGAAGGCCTGAATGCTGATCGGCACGTCCTGCAGACTTTCAGCGCGCTTTTGCGCCGTGACGGTGATCTCGTCGACCTGCGCGAAGGCCGGGCCTGCGACGGTCAGCATGGATGTCGCCATCAGCGCCGTTCTGATCGCGACTCGCCCCGGTTTGATGTCTGAATACGCCATGAATATCTTCCCTTCCTTTGCCCGCGTCCGCTCTCGGACCACATAATCCGCCCGTCCGCCGAGAAGGCTAATCCGTTCGCAAAAGGGTCACAATCGCTGGGATCACGATCCGGATTTTTGCGGCGCGGTGTGGCGCATCGGCGTCACTCGCTGGCGCGGCGGTTAGGGAACCCCGGGATAGGCCTCGAGGACGTCCCCGAGGCCAGCCTTCATGGGGCCGAGCCACGGTTCGTAATGCCGCCAGTATTCGAGTCCTTCGGTGAAGATCGGCCTTCTGACCTGTTCGGAGCTGGCGGTCCTGACCGGCCGGTCTGTTTCATAGAACCGCAGGCAGGCTTCCTCGAAGGGGACGCCGACATAGGCAAGCAGCGCGCGGGTCTCGGTCTCAAGGTTTTCGACCAGCCGCTCGTGGATGACGCGGTGCACAACGCCCGGCATCGCCTCGTCGAAATGCTTCATCAGCAGCACATAGTCCCGATAATAATGCGCGATCCGCTCCTGCCCGTAGGTGAAATTCTGCCCCTTGGCGAAATGCTGCTTGAAGTTTGAAAAACAGCACGCCATTGGGTGGCGCCTTGCGTCGATGATCTTCGCGTTCGGCAAGATCAGACGGATGAATCCGACATGCGCGAAATTGTTCGGCATCTTGTCGATGAAGAGCGGCTTTGCGGTTCGCCGCTGGCCGCGCGTGCGCTCCAGGAATTCCTCTCCCAGCGCGCGAAGTTCCGCGTCCGTCATCGTCGCAAGGCTCGCCGGGTAGCGGTTCTGTTCGTCTTCCTTTGACTGCGCGGCGAGACGCTTGGTCATCGCGATGATGTCGGGCAGCTCCATCGTGCCTTCGATCATCGAATGGCTGGAGAGGATCTGTTCGATCAAGGTCGATCCGGCGCGCGGCATGCCGACGATGAAAATCGGGTCGGGGGCGGGGCAGCCGGCGCCGCGCCGCTTTTTCATCAGATCGGCGGTGAATGTTTCGCTGATGCGGTCCTTGCGCTGCGTCAATTCGTTCTCGTCATACCGCGTTTGTTGCGCGCGCAGCGTATTGCCCTTGTCGTAATGGTAATAAGATCGCTCATATTCGCCGCTGTCTTCGAGCGCCTTGCCGAGCGCGAAATGCAGATGCAGCCGGTCGTCCTCGTTGAGATCGCCCCGCTCCAGCTGCGAATTCATCGCCGCGATTTCGTCATCCGTGAAGCGGAACGTCTTCAGATTGGCGAGGCTCCAGAAGGCTTCGCCGAGCGAGGGCTGGAGGGCGATCGAGCGTCGGTAGGCCTCGATTGATTCGCCCTGCTTGCCGACGGTCTTCAGCGCATGGCCGAAGCTCAGCCAGGATTTCGGCTGGTTCGGATAATCGGCGAGCAGCGCGCGATATTGCGGGATCGCGGTTTCGTAATCGCCGATCCGCGACAGCGCCGCGCAGTAAAGCGTCCGGTAGCCCGGGTCCTTCGGCTTGATCTTCAAGAGCCGCAGAATTTCCTCAACGGCGCGCGCGGCGTCGCCGAGCCGCAGCGCCACGATCGCCAGATTGTGCCGCGCCGCGTGAAAGTCCGGCGCAAGCTGCACGCAGCGGTCGAGGAGATTCGCCGCATCCTGATAGCGACCGATGCGCGAGGCGAGTTCCGCCAGCATGCGGATCGCCGCGACATCGGTCGGCGCGCGCATCAAATAGGATTTGAGCTGGCGCTCCGCCAGCGCCAGGCGTCCTTCGTTCAAAGCTGCGCCGGCTTCCAGCAATTCGGGATCTTTCGCCGACGCGGTGACGTGATTGGCGTAGGCGCGGCCCGCGGCGTCCTCATCGCCCGCCCGCAGCAATTCGTCGGCGAGCGCGCGCCAGGCGTTGATGAAATCCGGCTTCAGGCTGAGCGAATGCGCGACGGAATTGAGAGCGCGCCGGCTCTCGCCGGCGGCCGCTTCGGCAAGGCCTCTCTCCAGCAGCGCTTCCGCCGAAAACGGCGAGACCTTCAGCGCAGCCTGAAGCGCGGCGATCGCCGCGGCATGATCGCCGAGCCGGCGCTTCGCGGCGCCCTTGAGCGCCAGCGCCTGCGCGTTTGACGGAAAGAGCTTCAGGATCTCCTGCGCCTGTTCGGCCGCCAGCGACGGATCTTGCCCCAGCAAGGAAAATCCGTGCTCCAGCGCGACGTTGAGCGTTCCGTGCGGATCATCGCCCTGTTGGCGGTCGCCCTTCGTCATCGCTCCCGCAATCTTTCCGCCGCCGCGTCGAGCGCGTCGCCGAACCTTGCAACGACGAGGCGCAAATCTTCATCGGAGATGATGAGCGGCGGGCAGAAGGCGATGACGTCGCCGAGCGCGCGCACGAGGACGCCGCGCGCTTTCATCTCTTCCTGCACGATCGCGCCGGCGCCTTTCGCCGCGTCGAACGGTTTTTTCGCCGCCTTGTCGGCGACAAGCTCGACGCCCGCGATCATGCCGACGCCGCGCGCCTCGCCGACGATCGCATGGGCTTCGAGGGCGCGCAGGCCTTTTTGCAGGATCGGCGACGCGGCCTGCGCCATCGCGACGATGTCCCGCTCCTCGTAGATTTTCAGCGTTTCGACGGCGACCGCGGCGGCGACCGGGTGTCCGGAATAGGTGAAGCCGTGCCCGAAAAGAGAGATCTTGCGGCTTTGTTGGACCATCGCCTCGAAGACGCGGTCGCTGATCAAGAGCGCGGCGATCGGAATATAGGAGGCGGAAAGCGCCTTGGCGCAGGTCAGCATGTCGGGTTTCAGATCATAAGTCTGCGACCCCCACATCGCGCCGGTGCGGCCAAAGCCGCAGATCACTTCATCGGCGATGAACAAGATGTCGTATTTCCGGCACAGCGCTTCGACGCGGCGGAAATAGCCGTCCGGCGGCGGAATGACGCCGCCGGCGCCTTGCAGCGGTTCGGCGAAAAAGCCGCCGATGGTGTCGGCGCCTTCGCGCAGGATGATGTCTTCCAGTTCGCTCGCCATGCGCGCGGCGAAGGCGTCCTCGCTTTCGCCGGGCTTGCCGAATTTCCAGTAATGCGGACAGGGCGCGCGCACGATGCCGGCGATCGGCAGGTCGAATTCGCGCTGCATGCGTTCAAGCCCGGTGAGGCTCGCCGATGCGATCGTCGATCCGTGATAGGCCTTGTCGCGCGCGATGACTTTTTTCTTCGCTGGCCGGCCCATCGCATTCTGGAAATACCAGACGAGCTTCAACGCGGTGTCGACCGCTTCCGAGCCGGAATTGCAAAAGAGCGCGCGCGTCACGCCGTTCGGCGCGATCGACATCAAGCGCTCGGCGAGTTCGATGAGGATCGGGCTCGACCGGTGCGCGAAAGTCGAGGAATAGGGAAGTTCCAGCATCTGCCGGTAGGCGGCGTCGGCGAGGCGCTTTTCCGAAAAGCCGAGCGAGGCCGACCACAGGCCGGCCATGGCGTCGATATAGCGCTTGCCCTGATCGTCGATGACCGAAGCGCCGTCGCCTCTGGTGATGATGAAAGGGCCGGTCTTCAGATGCGCGTCGAGATTGGTCTGCGCATGCACATGATAAGCGATGTCGCGCGCGGCGTCGGAATTGACGGGTTGCGGCGTGCGGCGACTGCTGTCGGCGGTCATATCGGAGGTTCCCTGCGATTTCGCCCTCGTTTAGCGGCGCGGCTGCGGGGCGGGGGCAAGATAGCGGCGCTGCCGGAAAAGAGGAATAGCCCGGCGATCCGTCACCCGCGCGGGGCGAGCAGGCTGTTTCGCCGCCTGACCGCGTCAGCGACCGCCTCATGAACATGGTAGAGCATGCTGGCGGGGACGTCGGCCGCGACCGGCGCGCCGTCGCCGTCATATTCATCGCACCAGAGGCCATCGACTCTCTGATTGAAATAGGTCCGGAAAAGGCCGGCGATCAGACGAACGGCGTCGTCATCGCCTTCGCCGCCGATTGCGAACGCCGCGCGCAGATGTTCTGTCTGCGGCCAAAGCCGGCGCCGGGAAGAGCCGCTCGCCGCATTGAGCGCGCAGCAAGTCGGCAAGAACCCATCGCCGCCGGGCAAGGCGAATTTCTTCGCCGATCGATACAGCATGACGACGTCCGCACGACGGTCTTCGCCGGTCAGCGTCTGAAAACGATTCAACAGATGCGCCCATTCCATCATGTGGCCGGGCTCGATCGTGTCGCCGCGCGCCGCGTCGAGCGTCCAGTCCTGCGCGAAAAATTCCCTCACGATTCCGGCCTTGCGGTCGATGAACCTCGTCATCGCGAGACTTTCAATCGCCCGCGCGCGCTCCAGAAATTCCGACTTTCCCGTTGCCTCGTAAAGCGCGAGCAATGCTTCGAAGAGGTGCATGTGCGGGTTTTGCCGTCGCGGCAGGCTCCCCCTGTCGTTCTCGAGATAGCCGCCATGCGGCGAGGCAAGTTCGCCATCGAGGAAGCGGAGCGTGCGGGCCGCGAGCGACGCCGCCGCCGCGTCGCCGGCCGC